>JANNGQ010000202.1:0-1503 GCA_031403975.1 Planctomycetota bacterium | reverse complement strand
GAACGTGAAGAAGCAGAAATGATGACGAAGCTGGCTGCGGACTCCGTGGAAACCTGGGTTGCAGAGGGTATCGTGGCGGCGATGAACCGGTTCAACCGATCGACGCTGGATAACGGTGTATAGAGATTCGAACCTGTGTTGCAGTCTGAGCGCAGGACTTGATGTGTGGTGTTTGTTTTGCTCAGGCCCGTTGTGGACCAGAGCCAGGTCTTTAGGAGCATCGATTCTGTGTCGGTCGCAACAGCAAGAGTGGTGCAGCAGCACCTGTATGAAGGAATGTTCCTGGTAGACAGCGGCAAGTTCGCTACCGACCATGACGGAGTGACAAACGAGATTCTGGGAGTCCTGAAAAAGGCCGGCGCAACCGTGGTGGCTCACCGTCCGTGGCAGGACGGAAAACTTGCCTACGAAATTGAAGGCATGAAAAAAGGGCTGCATTACATCGTGTGTTTCACGATGCCGGGGTCCGGAATGAAGACGCTGGTTCGCCAGTCTCAGCTCAGTGAAACCATCGTGCGGCAGATGGTCATCAAGCACCCGAAGAGTATTTTTGATGCAACAGTCGCGGCGATCAGCGGAACAACGCCCGCGTCCGAGAGCGCCGCTCCCGCAGCGGCCGCGGAATGATTGACAGGCAGTCTTTTTCGTGGCGAGCTGAGTCTGCCTGTATCTGGCAGACATCAGATCGGAGGAGCAAATGGCGTCATTCAACAAAGTGATTCTCGTCGGCAATCTGACTCGAGATCCGGAGGTTCGATACACCACCGGAGGAACAGCTGTCTGCGATATCTCCCTGGCCGTGAATGCTCAGTGGACTGACAAGCGAACGAACGAACGAAAAGAAGAAGTGACATTTATCGATGTGACACTTTGGGGGCGAACCGCCGAAATTGCCGGCGAGTATCTGGCCAAGGGCCGGCCAGTCCTTGTGGAAGGTCGGTTGCAGCAGGACCGCTGGGACGATAAGGAAACAGGGCAGAAGCGATCGAAACTTAAGGTTGTTGCCGATTCAATGCAGCTGCTCGGAAGCCGGCAGGAAGGTGGCGGTTCCGGAGCTGCTGCTACGGGCGGTGCTGCTAACGGCGGTGCTGCGTCGGGCAGTTCAGGAAGTTCTGGCAATCGCAACAGCAGCGCTTCGGCCAGGCCCTCTACAGCTCAGCGCAGTAACGACAGTTCTGCGGAAGCAGATTCGGGACGGACGCCCGATCAGGCGTTTTACGATGACATGCCGTCCGGCGGTGACGACGTCCCGTTTTGACGACGTCCCGTTTTGACGACGTCAAGAGTCGCTTTGGACGGTGACACGGCGATGTGATCCGACTTTATTCAGCAGTGGCAAGAAAAGGGAAACTGTTTCAATGGCTGGTATCGTTCAACCCTCATCCAGAAATGTGGAAATTCTTCTGGTTCACGACGTGGAAACCGGCCCGAAGCCGATATCAGGGCATTGTGGCGCCATTTCCGCACGTCAGAGGGGGCGGTCTTCGCTTCCTATGCGCGGTT
>JANNGQ010000201.1:0-4116 GCA_031403975.1 Planctomycetota bacterium | reverse complement strand
GGCGATGCTGTGTCTGCATCAGACGACCGGTATCGGCAAAGGCGAACCCGGTGGACTCGGCGGATTGCCAAACCTGCACTACGCGCATGAACTGGCGGAGCGCGGTTTCGTCTGCCTGGTGCCTGACTATCCGTCGTTCGGTGATTATCCGTATGACTTCGCGACGACGGGCCGCCACTATGCCAGCGGTTCGATGAAGGCCATCTGGAACAACATCCGCGCGATCGATCTGCTGGAGTCATTGCCGGAAGTGGACTCGGACCGGATCGGTTGCATCGGCCATTCGCTCGGCGGTCACAATACGCTGTTCACTGCAGCCTTCGATGTCCGCATCCGCGCGGCTGTCACCAGTTGCGGCTTCACGGCGTTTCATCATTACTACGAAGGAGATCTGTCTGGCTGGACAAGTGACCGCTACATGCCTCGCATTCGTGATGAATACCAAAACAGCCCTGACAAAGTCCCGTTCGATTTTCACGAAGTCCTGGCCGCCATTGCTCCTCGAGCCCTCTTCGTGAATGCTCCGATCAGCGATTCTAACTTCGACGTGACGGGAGTCCGCGAAGTCATCGCGGAATCACAAGAGGCGTTTGCCGTTTACCCGGATGCCGGCGCACGTCTGCAGGTTCGCTATCCGGACTGCGAACATGATTTTCCGACAGCGATCCGCGAAGAGGCTTATCAATGGCTGGAGGAACAACTGAAGTGACGACCAGCCAGAGTACCATTGCCTTGTCGAAATCAGCCTGGACGCGGCCCGATCAATGGATTCGATCTTTTAGGTCTGCCGGTCCGACTGGCATCTGGCCTCTCATGGTTTTGAGCGATTGGCGAGCCATCGTTTGAAGGATGTCTGACTTTCGGCAGACGGCTGTCCGGCCAGGAGATTGGCCACGCTGATGTCTTCGTCAAGCGCTGGCCAGTGAATTCCTCGACCACCGCCGATCAATTGCATCGAGTTTCGCTCTTCCGCCGTCGCGTGGGACAGACGGGGATACCAGGCTAATGGCGCAGAAATGGTTCGGCCGTCAGCGATTTCCACAGACAACGCCTCGTTGGTAATCGTTACTTTGGTGGCAATCGCTGCCTGGATATCAAACGTCAAAGAACTCATTCCACTTCTCCAACAGTTCTGAACTGTGTTGCTGAATTAACTCTGCCAGCCGATTGATTTCCTTAGCGGGAAACCCATGACTTCGCTCCAGTCGGATTGGATCGAGCCGCAGGTCTGCTTTCTTACTCTTGAACTTGATCAAGATCCCGTGCGGTTGTCCCTGTCTTCTTCTCTCGTCGCCCACGTAGGTCCGTCAGTCGCCTCAGAAACTCTGCTTCCTTCCCGCGGTCGACCGGCTGATAGTACTCACGTTCGACACCCAGGTAGTCCTGATCGACCCAGCCGTCGGGAGCCTCGTGGGCATACTTGTAGCCGACACCATGACCCAGCTTTGCCGCACCGGGATAGTGGCCGTCTCGCAGATGAGTCGGTACCGGGACGACCGTTTTCTGTCGCACGTCGGTGAGTGCCGCGTCGATCGCGGCGAGGGATGCATTGGATTTCGGAGCACAGGCCAGATAGGTGACGGCCTGAGCAAGGTTGATGCGGCATTCGGGCATCCCGATTGACTCGGTGGCGTGGAATGCTGCGGTTGCGATCAGCAGCGCCATCGGATCGGCATTGCCGATGTCTTCTGACGAAGCAATGACCAGTCGTCGCGCGATGAAGCGCGGGTCTTCGCCGGATTCGAGCATCCGGGCCAGCCAGTACAGAGCCGCGTCCGGATCGCTGCCGCGGATGCTCTTGATGAAGGCACTAGCGACGTCGTAATGGTCGTCGCCGTTCGGATCGAACCGGATCACTCGCCGCTGCATTGATTCCCGGGCAACATCGCAGTCGACGACTTTCGTGGTGCGGGCGACAGACATGACGGCGACCTCCAGGGCCGACAAGGCGCGGCGGCCGTCGCCGTCGGACAGTGTCGCCATGAAATCCAGCGCCTCTGCATCAACTGTGACACCATGAGCCGCCAGACCTCTGCGGTGATCGTCCAGAGCGCGCTGCATCAAAGTCAGCAGATCAGGTTTCTCCAGTTCACGGAATTCGAACACCTGGCTGCGACTGATCAATGGTGCGACCAGTGAGAAGAACGGATTGGCCGTGGTGGCACCGATCAGCGATACCGTGCCGCTCTCAACATCCGGCAGCAGAATGTCCTGCTGACTGCGGCTGAAGCGATGCAGTTCGTCGATGAAAATGACAGTCTGTGTTCCGTCACCTGCGAGTCGATCGGTGGCGGCCTGCAGCAGGTCTCGCACTTCACGCACTCCTGCGGCAGTGGCGTTGAGCCGTTCGAAGCGGCGACGGGTCTGCTTCGCAATCAGCTCCGCAAGTGTCGTCTTTCCGGTACCGGGAGGTCCGTAGAAAATCATCGACCCGATGCGGTCAGCATCCAGCATCCGCCGCAGCAGTTTTCCCTCACCGAGAAGATGCTGCTGTCCTGAGAATTCCGTCAGCGATTGCGGCCTCATGCGAGCCGCCAGCGGCTTCGCGCGTTCCCGATGTTCCTGTTCCGCTCCGGCAAAGAGATTCATCAGCTGTTGTTCCTGTCGCATGAGGTCCGCAGCCCGGGACGATCCGGCCCGAGCAATTTGCGGAACACAGCAGTGCATCGCGGGCCACGATTGTAGAACCCGCTTCAGGACGGGGACAAGCAGCCGGAATCAAGTACGCGTGCAGAGGCCCTTCGGCGTCCGAGTTGCCGGCTATCGCCCGATGGCAAGCACGTTGTCGTCGATGAACACCAAGCCGAAGCGTCAGCGAGGCGTATTTTACGTCGAGTGACGACACAACGAAGGCTCGCGCTGACGCTTCGGGTTAGTAAAGTGAGTACTATTGGTACCATCTCCTGCCGGGCCATCAAGAAACCGTGTGTTCTTACCGTCAGATTCGTTTCAATCTGGCGTTTTTCATTCGTTCGACTGCAAATTCAGTGGCAGGGTTGCCTCACGAGCGACAGAATTCGCGGGAGTTTCGGGGGACGGCTGGCAGTCATGGGCGACCAGAGCAGTTCCAGAGCAGCTGTAGCGGAACTCGTGAGAGTTCCGACCCGAAGTCTCACGACTTCAGCTGCATTTCTGCGACTTCGGTGTCCCTCTTGCCGCCGGACGTGAATCAGAACCGCCCTGGCGGCGTATCACTCACAAGGCGAGCAGAACTTGAATCGAAGGCGTTCATAACGATGGTGGCGGTGCTGCATCCGACCGGACCTGGATCTCAGATCCCCATCGACAGAGCCGTCGTGCTCATCGGCCGCAGTCCGGAATGTGATGCCGTGATTGACATCAGCTCAAAGATATCCCGCATGCACTGTGCGTTGGTGCAGGTCGATGCTGTGTATTACATCCGCGACCTCGGCAGCATGAACGGCGTGTGGGTCGGCGGGGAACGGGTCGTCAAGGATGCAAAGCTCACGAACGGCGTTGAAGTCGCAATCGGCGACGTCAGGTTCCAGTTCCTGGAGAACGTACAGCTGGCTGTAAAGTCAGCTCGTCCCGTGGCCGGTCGTCAGGGAATGCCGGTGTTCATCGATGAGCAGGCTGAGATTCTGGATGTCGTCGACGTGGAGATCGTGGAACCGACGGTCTCTGGAAACTCACTCGCCGTAAATGATCTGCCGCTGACTGTGAATCAGAAACCCGCTGGCCGACCGGGGGCAGGCAGTAACCGAATGCGGAAGCAGCAACCTGAGCTGATCGACGACGTTGAAGTTATCGACGACGACATCGTCGAGCTCGTGGAGGACGTCGAGGTCCTGGAGATTGTCGAAGAACCGTATGTCGTGGAAGAAGACGTCGTGGACGTCGTCGAAGTCATTGAAGACGTCGAAGTGATTGAGGATATCCGCATCATTCCTGACGAACCTCGGCCGACATCCACGCGGTGATCGAGGAGGCAATCGCCGGCTGCGAGGCGGACCCGGGCCGCGACTGCGAGCTGGTCCGGCTGCTGCAAGCGGCGCGGGATCCCGACACGGGCCGGCCGCTGACCCGCGACGAGCTGGTCAGCGACCTCGCCGTGTTCCTCATCGCCGGCCACGACACCACGTCGACGACGCTGAC
>JANNGQ010000200.1:0-9007 GCA_031403975.1 Planctomycetota bacterium | reverse complement strand
GAATCCCTTCGCCGCTGTTTCCCAGCGCGGCCACACCGTCCTTGTCGGTTCCGATGAAATTGCCCTGGACGACGTTCCCGGTCGTCCCGGCGCCATTGATTTCAATGCCGTTCACTCCGTTGCCGCTGATCACGTTTCCGGCGGCAAACGTTGTCGATCCCAGCGCGTACTTGGCTCTCAGGTAGCTATTGGTCATCTCCAGTTCCGCGGCAGTCAACGCGCTGTTGTAAACCAGCAACTCGATAATATCACCCTTCCAGTATTCGGAGTTCAGCGTGCCTTGTGCACCGACATAGTAAGTCGTGCTCAGGTTGCGAAGCGGCAGAGCAGTGCTGCGGTATGCGATAGCCGACTGATTCTGAAAAATCGTGGAGCTCGTTGCGGAGCTGAGGCCCGTAAAAATGAACGGGCTGGCGGGATTCGTGATCGTTCCGATGCCGCCGTGGCCGCTCATGATGTCGGTCAGTCGAGCCCGCACCGGGTTGTTGCCGGTTGTGCCCAGGAAGACCGACGTGGTCATGTTGCTGAAGTCCCAGTTGGAGAAGACTTCGCGAAGAGCACCATTCGTGCGTGTGTCCGTGACGACAGCAACAATCGTGAACTGCTGTGAGGTCAGCACCTGGCCCCCGCCAAGCACGAAACTGCCGGTTCCTGCAAAGCGGACAGAGTCATGGCCGTTCAGGGCATTATCAACGAGCGTAATCCCGCTTCCCTGCACAGTTCCGTTGAATCCCAGCCCCGACTGATCGGCCCAGCCGGTCACCTGACCCAGACCATTCGTCGTCACTCCCTGTTCCGCATTGAGCCAGAGACGCAGGTCTTCAGTGATCGGATTCTCGATGTCTTCGCCGCCGATCGTGTTGCCGCTTGCACCGCCGCTGATGAGTACTCCGTTGCCGCTGTTTGCCAGACCGGCCTCGCCCGAAATGTTGGTGCCGATGTAATTGCCGAGAACGACGTTACCGGACGTACCGTTGCCGGAGAGTTCAATGCCGTCGCCGAGGTTTCCACTGATGACATTTCGCGCCGCAGCAGTCGTGCCGCCGACGATATTGTCTTTCGCGCCTCCCACGATGAGAACGCCGTCTTCAAGATTGCGAAGTGCAGATGCGCCGTCTGCGGTGAGACCGATGTAGTTGCCGGCAATAATATTGGAATCCGTGCCAGCCCCGGCAAACGTACGACCGATTGTCACACCGGCCAGAGTGTTGCCAGAAATCACATTCCGCTCGGCAACATCGTAGATTCCGTCTGCGTTCGTGCCGATACGATTGAATCTCGCGCCATCGCCGATCGCGACTCCTTCCCAGACATTCGGAATCGCACCGCTGCCCAAAATGTTCGTGCCAATGTAGTTGCCGGCAACCACATTGAAATTGGTTCCCACACCGTCAAGCCAGACGCCGACCAGATCGGCGGAAAGAATATTCCGCTCCAGAACGTCGGCAACGCCGTCAGCATTCGTGCCGATGCGGTTCGACTGTGCTCCACCAGTCACGGCAATGCCCGAATATGTATTGGGCATGGCAATCATGCCGGTGATGTCCGTTCCCACCAGGTTTCCCGCCACGATGTTGCCGTTGGTCCCTGCGCCGTTGAGCTGAATTCCGTGCTGGGAATTTCCCGAAACGAGGTTCGCTTCTTCAGCATCATGGCCATTGCCATTGCCGTCAGTACCGATGCGCGTGTTTGTCGCCCCCTGCAGGATGTTCACGCCGACCGCGTTGGGCAGTGCGGCCGTGCCGGCAGCGTTCGTGCCGATATAGTTTCCCGCAATCACTGTCCGATCGGTCGTGCCGCCGCTTGGGGGCAGCGCGCCATCCCAGTTCGGCGTCAACACAACAATTCCGCCCCACGGATTCCCGGAAATCACATTTCGCTCGCCGGCGTTGAATGCGTCGTTCGAACCGTCAGTCCCGATCCGAGTGTCTTTGACTCCGTAGCGAAGCAAAATGCCGTCCGAAGTGCTCAACGCAACAGTGCCGGTCTTATCAGTGCCCAGGTAATTGCCGGCGATCACGGTGTTGTCAGTTCCCGGTGACTCCAGGAGGACCGACGCCCACAGGTTGCCGGTCGACACATTCCGCTCGGCCAGGTCCCCGACTCCGTTGCCGTTCGTGCCGATGCGAGTGAACTTTGCCTCGCCAACAATATAAATGCCGACGCCATTGTTTCTGACAACGGCGCTGCCTGCGGCGTTTAACCCCACGATGTTGCCGGCGATGACCGTGCTGTTCGTCCCGCTGCCGTGGACCAAAATGCCATGTGCCGCGTTACCTGAAACGAGGTTGCCTTCAACAGCGTCCCCCAGGCCGTTTCCATCCGTTCCGACGCGAGTGCTTGCAGCACCGCCGTTGATCAAGATCCCGTTCTTTGCGTAGTCTTGAGGGATATTAAGCAGCGCCGATGTGCCTGACGCATTTGTGCCAAGGTAGTTCCCGGCGATGATGTTGTTGTTGGTACCGCTGCCGGTAACCGCAATTCCGCTCTGTGTATTGCCGGAAATCAGATTCCGCTCCTGAAGATCACCGTTCCCGTCACCGTTGGTACCGACACGGTTTGTTTTTGCCGCATTCCCGATCCAGATTCCGAACTGCGCGTTGGCCACCGCTGACGTCCCGGATTCGTTCGTCCCGATATAGTTTCCGGCGATGGTATTACTGTTGGTGCCATTGCCGTTCAGCTCAATCCCTTGCCAGTTGTTCCCACTGATGATGTTGCGTTCGGCAAGGTCACTCACGCCATTGCCGTCCGTGCCGATGCGGTTGCTGTTGGCCCCGTTGGTCACCAGCACACCGACAAAGTTGGGCAGGCGGGTCGAGCCGTCCGCCGCAAGACCGATCAGATTCCCGGCGATGGTGTTGCCGAAGACACTGGAACCATCCAGTGTGATTCCGTTGTTACTGTTGCCGCTGATCACATTTCGCTCAGCCGCATTGAACACGTCGTTGCTGCCGTCGGTTCCAATGCGATTGTTCCTGGACGAATTGCGAACTCGAACCCCGGCCCGATTGGCAATGGCGGCTGTGCCGGCGGCATTGGTGCCAATGAAATTGCCTGCCACCACATTGCCCTGCGTGGTGGAATTCTCGAACAGCACTCCGTCGAGCGTTTGACCGCTGATGACATTGCGCTCTTCGACGTCACCTGTCCCGTTGCCATCCGTCCCGATTCGGTTGTTGGACGCTCCTGAATTGACAAGGATCCCCCAACCGGGATTGGAAAGCCCGGCCGTGCCAGCCGCGTTGAGCCCGATGTAGTTGCCGGCCACTACGTTGTTGGAACTCGACACAAAAATGCCGACGTTATGAGTGCTGTTGCCGCTGATGACATTGCGCTCAGTACCATTGTATGGATCGTTTGAGCCGTCAGTGCCCAGACGGTTGAATTGCGGACCGCCCCAGAACATGACCCCGTATCCGCCGTTTGGAATTGTGGACGATCCTGAGGCATTGATCCCGATGTAGTTACCAGCGACGACGTTGTAGTCTGTCAATCCTCCGTCAAAATTGATTCCGTGCTGAATATTACCGCTGATGATATTTCGTTCCGCGATATCACTTGTTCCGTTTCCGTCAGTACCGATTCGATTCTGCTGGGCTCCGTTTCCGACATAGATGCCTTCATTCGTGTTTGGGACGGCGATGGATCCCGTGAGATTGACTCCAATCTGATTTCCCGCCACCACATTGGAATTGGTACCGAGATTCTGGATGCGAATGCCGGATTGAGTATTGCCGGAGATGAGATTGCCTTCGCTGGTGTCGGTCGTTCCGTCGCCGTTGGCGCCAATAATGTTTCCGGTCGCTCCGCCTCCGATGATGATTCCGGACTGGCCGTTCCCGAGCCCCGCGGTGCCGCTCGCGTTTGTTCCTATGTAATTGCCGACAACCGCATTGCCGCTGGCGGAGGAAATCAAGACGCCGGTGCCCGAATTACCGCTGATGACGTTCCGCCCGCCCGCCGTCGCACCGCCCACGGTATTGCCAGTGGCACCTGAGTTGATTTGAATTCCGGTCGCAGAATTCGCAATGGGCGCGGTCCCCGCTGCATTCAACCCGATGTAGTTCCCCGCGACGACGTTGTTGATCGTCCCCACGCCGGAGATAACTACGCCGTTGGATGCGTGTCCGGAAATGATGTTGCGGGCCGCCGTGGTTGAGCCGCCGATTGTGTTGCTGAAGGCGCCGGCAGCGATCGTCACGCCCGTGCCGTTTCCAGCCAGAGCAACCGTGCCGGTGAAGTCGGTCCCGATGTAATTGCCCGACACAACGCTGAAACTGGTGTCTCCGCTGATGAGGACACCATCGCCGATACCGCTGAGATAGACATTGAAGGGATTGCCGGAAATGACGTTGCGTTCGGCGGCGTCGGCGACACCGTCCGCATTCGTTCCCACTCGTGTCCATTTGGCGCTGGACACAAAGACGCCCGAACCAACCGTGCCGCCAATGGCCGCATTGCCCGCGGCGTTGGTCCCGATGTAGTTGCCCGCGATGACGGTGTTCTCCGAACCGGCATCATAAACGGCAACGTTTGCACGTGCGTTTCCAGAGATGACGTTTCGCTCCCCGGCGTCAGCGTTGTCGTCGCCATTAGTCCCAATGACCGTATTGCTCGCCCCCAGGTGCACAAAAACGCCGCTGAGGTTCGCAATCCGGGCGGTTCCGGCCGCGTTCGTGCCGATGTAATTGCCGGCAACAACGTTATCGTCCGTGTCACTGTCCCGGATCTCGATGGCGTAGAGGTCGTTGCCACTGATCACGTTCCGTGCTGCGGCAAAGCTTCCGCCGATCGTGTTGCCGGACGCCCCGCTCTGGATGCGGACGCCAACTGCCGTGTTGCCCAGATCGAGCGTGCCGGTCACATCAGTGCCGATGTAATTGCCGGAGATCGTATTGCCCGACGACGAGCTGCCTGAGATCGTGATTCCGTTGACATTTCCAGAGATGACGTTGTCGCGGACAGCAGAATTCGTGACCTGGAAGAACAGCACTCCGTCGCCGCCGTTCGGTCCATTCAACCCGGTTCCGGCAGCGTTCGTCCCAAGGTAGCTATCGGCAATCGTGACACTTGACGTCTCATGCACGTAGACGCCGTTGCCGGAGAAACCATTGACCACGAACCCCTTGAACGTGCTGCCATCGCTGCCCACGCCGAACTCAATTCCGTGCACACCCGCATCGGCCGCATTGCCGCGGATTTCGAACAGCGGTACACCGACATAGTCCACCAGCGTCGTTGCGTCGAGAGTCACCGGCTGAGTGATGCTCGGCAACGCCGACAGAAGGTTCACCACATGCGGGCCCGGCCCGGCGATGCTGAACACGATCGTGTCGTCCGCCCCGGTCGTGTTGGCTTCATCGATGGCCTGCCGTAGACTTCCCGCCCCATCGTTGTCGGCGTTGCTGACGACGATCACCAGTCCGATCGCTGACAGAACGACGTCGTTTCCATCTCCGCCGATGTACGATATCTGCCACGTCACATTGTCAGCGACAAAGGTCGCCGCTTCCGCCAGACCGTTGAACGTTCCGGTCACAGCGTCCACGTCATCATTGTTGATGATCACAAACGAATGGCTGCTGAGCGGTTGAAACCCGTTGTAGCGAACGGCCGTAACATCCCCGCCGAGTGTGACAATGCCCGTGACATTGACCTGATCGTGATTGGTCGCAGTGTTGCCAGGCGTCAGACCCCCGATTTCAATCTCCAGCGTCGACCCGGACTGCAGCGTAAAGTCGCCGGTATTCAGAATCCCCGGACTATTGCCGGGAGCCACCATCGAACCGCTCGGAAAGGTGACAGGCACACTCAGGGTCCCTGACCCTTTCAGAGTACTTCCGGCCATCATCGTCAGCGACGTCGGCGCAAACGTCCCGTTGACCGTCAACACTCCGGAGTTCGTGACCGGATTTGCCGGAGCCAGCACCGCCCCGACCCCAATGACGAGAGTGCCCTCGTTAGACGTCAGCCCCGCCAGCTTGCTGAACGTTCCGGTTCCTTCGATGGTCACACTTCCCCTATTCGTGCTGATGTTCGGACCGCCAGGAAAACTCAGCGTGGTGCCGTTGCGAACAATGAACTCACCGCCCGTTAGCTGTCCTCCCGAGTACTGGACGACATTCGGAAGATTGAGAGTCCCCGTCACGATCTCGACGATACCGGTATTGTTGAAGATCGCATTCACCGTAGTCGTGCCGGTGCCGGCCGACTTGCGGAACGTCCCCGCGCTGTTGATCGTGGAGATGCCTCCACCGGCGTCGACCACTCCGAAGTCACCCGCCACGTCCCACACCACGCCCGACGGCACATTGACCGTGGCCCCGCCGTACAGGTGAAGACTATTGGGGCCGGTGTGCGTCAGCGTGCCGAAGATATTGAGCGTGCCGTGCTGGAAGTTTTGCCCTCCGGCACTCGTATCCAGCAGCAGACCGCCGTTCGCGTTCGTCACCCGGTTGCCGTAGATGTTGCTGCCGACACCCGTCAGCGTCGTCAGACCGCTTACATTTGCCGTGTCTGTTCCAGTCAGCCCGGCGTTGGTGAGTGTCAGGCTGCCCGTGCTGATGACCTCCCCACTGTTCAGATTCAGCGTCGCATTCGTGACTGCCACGGGACTGCCCATGCTCTGCACATCGGCCGATGCATAAAACGTCGTTATCCCCTCCGTGAATTCGCTGCTGCCGGTGATGTTGTACGTCCCGCGGACATACGACCATCGATGCACGGCAATCCCGGCCCCGCTCAGACTGCTGCCCACGTCGAACGTGTGATTGTAGGTCCTGAACGTGGTGCCCGCCGGAACGCTGAAACTCCCGGAACTCGTCCCCCCGCCGGGAAGATTGAGAGTCCCCGTCAGGATTTCTACGGTGCCGGTGTTGTTGAAGATCGCGTTCAGCGTTGTGGTGCCGGTACCGCCGGATTTGCGGAACGTCCCCGCGTTGTTGATCGTGGAGATGCCTCCTCCGTTGTCGATCACTCCGTAGTCGCCCGCCACGTCCCACACCACGCCCGGCTGCACATTGATCGTGGCCCCGCCGTGCAGGTGAAGACTGTTGGGGCCGGTGTGTGTCAGCGTGCCGAAGATATTGATCGTGCTGCTTTGGAAGTTCTGCCCTCCGGCACTCGTATCCAGCAGCAGACTGCCGTTCGCGTTCGTCACCCGGTTGCCGTAGATGTTGCTGCCGACACCCGTCAGCGTCGTCAGACCGCTTACATTCACGGTACCGGCCCCGGTCAACCCAGCGCTGTTCAATGTCAGACTGCCGGCAATGTTCGACAGTTGGCTGACGCTGAATGTACAGCCGCTGATCTGCAGGGATTCCTGAGACGTTACACTTTGAATTGTTGTCGAGGTTGTGACGAGAATCGTCTGTGGCCCGGTCAGGTCCCCGATGACGGCATCATCCGTCGCTGCGGGAACCCCATTCGGTTCCCAGTTGTCTGCATCGGACCAATTGAAGGATCCGGCTCCACCATCCCAGGTGACGGTTGCCAGGAGAGTTCGTACTTCCAGCGTTTCAATCAGATTCGTGCGACGGCGACGGCGAACGGTGACCGGTTCCGGAGCGGCATGCTGACGGCGACGGAGCAGCTGCCGTGCGAAGCGAGTCGACCGGCTGAAGAGTTGCAAAAGCGCCAACCTGCTGAACCGTGATGACTCTGGACGGAGAAGCATGAACTGGTCCTCACAATTTAAATTCAGAACTCGGCAGCCTGCCGACAACTCTCAGTGCGAAATCTGCAGAAGGATCACCCAACGAAAAAGCTGAAATGTCTGATGTTTTCAGGAACATCTCAAACAGGGGGCGGGATCATGACACAGTGCGAGGAACCGTCGGTCTCTCCGGCAACGCCGTGAGGGATCGTTTTGGAAGGCAAATCGCAGGAATCCCCGTAATCTCCAAGCGCGGACCTACTCCCCACCCAGGGGGGAACTGTCGGTTGAGTCGCGATTCCCTGTGGGGCAGGCTTTCAGCCTGCCTGGATTCTAAAAAATGCATGTGTTTTTGAATCAACGAGGCAGGATGGCGGGGGAGTCTGCGAGAGAGCGGGATGCTACCCGTGGAGTAGACACGCTTCCAGAAAATTTGCAATTTTCTGCGAGACATCGACGGTCGGAGCAGCTCAAGAATGGGTGTAGCGGAACTCGTGAGAGTTCCGACCTGAAGTCCCACGACTTCAGCGACAATTTCGCGACTTCAGTGTCTTACTTTCCGACAAACCCACTCAGCAACGGCTCCATCATTTCAGGAGCGCGTCGAAATAGTGCCGCATCTACGTAGGGTAGGCTTCAGCCTGCCAGTTTCATCGGGAAACCAAAACGATCGGGTTGATGTCTGCAGGCTGGAAGCCTGCCGCCCTTTGTAACCCGAAACGTCAGCGAGGGCCTTCGTTGTTTCGTCAAGCGACGTGAAATACACCTCGCTGACGCATCGGGTTAGTGTTTGAAATACACCTCGCTGACGCATTTTGAAGTTGCGCTTTTCATCAGGGCTGGAAGCCCGGCACATCGTCAGCCGGTGGCGTGAGCCACCGGAATACGGAAAACACAGCGATTCAGGCCTGAAGGGCCGACACAATCACAAGTGTGCCGGCCCTTCAGGCCTCAGGATTTTTATTCTCGTTTACCGGTGGCTTGCGCCACCGGCACGGGATATGTCGGCCCTCCGGGCCTGAAATGCGCAACTTCAAAACTGACACTTCGGGTTTGTGTTCATTGACGACAAAGTGAGTGCGATCGGGCATCAGCCATACAGCAGCTCGCGCGAGACGAGATTCCACCACTGAGCATCCACCAGCTCTACGGCGAATTCAGATGACGAGGAATTCAACACCGCGTGCCGCACCAGTTCACCTCCGCTGATGATATCCATGGGCGGCAGACGGTTTTCGTATTCGTAGGGTGGATCGTTCAAGCAGAATGCATTGGGGTAAAGCCGTCGACAGCATTGCAGCAGTTCAATCGTCATCCGGTACGAACGAAATCGGTTGCGGTCAATGACGT
>JANNGQ010000199.1:0-1954 GCA_031403975.1 Planctomycetota bacterium | reverse complement strand
CCTGCAACGGTACGACAAACATACCGGCTGAGATCCCCAGCAACACCATGCTCAGCCGCAGCAGCCATTCAGGACGATCCGCGCGAAGCAGACTGTCCAAAACCGGTACATCACCCCGGTTCGCATTTGCGGGCAATCCGGCCAATCCGCTGCTGAGGAACGCAATCAGCAGCAGCGAAGCAAACAGCATCCATGCCCCGACCACCACCCACCGTTGACCGCCGCGTCCTTTGCCGAAGAAGCCGGCAATCATGCAGCCAGCCGCAATCCCAATGCCGATGCCGGACACCATCAGACTCGTGCGAGTATCACTCAGGTGGAGCGTGGATTTGCCCAGTGTGTTGACGGCCAGATGAGTCACCCCACCCAAAAACCAGAACATCGACGCGACCAAAATCGCCAGCAGGAGTGCCGGCTTGCTCCGAATCATCATGGCCACGTTTTTCGGAACTGTCAGATTCTCCCACTTCAGAGTCAGTTTCGGCTCTGCGATCCGAGTCCGCGGGATTAACAGTGATGCCAGAGTTCCCAGTACTGCAATTCCGATCGCGATCAGACTTCCGAGCCACATCGAGCGCCCGATCGTGTCCCGCGCAATTCCGGCACAGGCAGTACCAAAGATGATCGCCAGAAACGTTGTCATCTGAACGGCACCATTGACTGGCCGAAGCTGATCGCCTCGAAACAGCTCCGGAAGCACACCATACTTCGATGGTGCGAAAATGGCACTGTGAGCGCCCATCAGGCTCAGCACGGAAATCAGCCACACCAACTGAGCATCGTGTGAAAGCCCCGGGATCAGCAGCACCAGCAGCGCGACGGTCATGATGCCGATCTCGGCTACTTTGCAGCCGACAATGACTCGCTGTTTCGGCCATCGATCCGAGAGGAATCCACCCAGCCCGGACAACAGCACAAACGGCAGTGCAAACGCGGCCGATGCCACCGACTGCTGGACCTGACTGACGCACGTCAGCAGCACCATCTGCTTAAAGTAGTTGTCGTTGAAGGCCCCCAGAAACTGCGTGTGGAGGAAGCTCCAGAAGGCTAACGAGTGGATGGAATAGCCATGAGTGTTGTCAGCCATTGCGGTGTCTGGAGGTTCCGTTCCCGAAGCAGCCATTTGTGTCACTTCTCACACCCCGTCATCGGGGGCTTAAGGCTGAAATCAGCCGATCCCGGCGCGCCGGGACGGGAAATCACCAGTGTTTCCCGGGCAAAGGCCCCCGCGCGGCTCTGATTGACTTGTAGCCGGATTCGTGAGAATTCGGAGGCTGGCTGGTTATTCAGCCCGAAGTCTCACGACTTCGGCTACAACGAAAATCTCATTCGACGCCGCGCGAGGTATAAGTTCTCAAAGACCACGATCCTTACGCGGATTCGCGATACAGTCGCAACTCGTCACCGGTCGGTGGATCGGAATCATAGGCTGTGACCAGCGCATCCGTCACGGTCTGCAGCAGTGTCTTTCGAGGCACAGGTTTTTTCAGCACCGAATATGCCATCGCATCTTGCGCATCGCGGCGAAGCTCGTCCGTGGCGTCGGATGTGATGAGGATACATGGACGGACAACATCCAGCCGCTTGAGGACTCGCAGCGTCTCCAGACCCGACATGAAGTGCATGTGCATGTCCAGCAGCACGATGTCAATCCGCCGCGACTGAGCGACTTCAACGGCCTCTTCGCCGGATTCCGCTTCATGCAGTACCAGAAACGAACGCCCTTCCAGCACTTCCCTCAGCGTCTGCCGAAACGAGGCATTGTCGTCCGTGATCAACAGCTGGAACGGCTGTTCAACCTGCGTCACCATAGGAATGCACCTGATCCTGACGTACCGAGCTCCGCACGGCGACATGCCGCGGACAGGTGGTTTTAGCATCTTTGCGATGGACGTAAACCGCCGCAGACCAGGAAGTTCAGGCGTTCACGCAGGAAGACAGCGATCAGGCAATC
>JANNGQ010000198.1:0-2636 GCA_031403975.1 Planctomycetota bacterium | reverse complement strand
ATGAGCAGGGGTCGGCGTATCCGGTGGAACCCTCGTGATGTCAGCGGCAGTCCGGTTTAGTAGTGGTTGGTGTTGCCCTTTTCGCCGCGGGCCGGTGAGTTGCAGGTGATGTCGCAGCTGTTGTCGCATTCGTCCTGGAAGTCCAGGAACGTGCTGCCGACGACTTCGCCTTTTTTGCCGCTTGCCAATGTGAAATAGTAAGTCTGGTTGATGGCCCCGATGGCGGAACCGATGTCTTCCAGTTCTTCATTGACTCCGTAGGACAGTTCTGTCATCCCGACGATCATGCCCAGCACCAGAATTGTGCCGACCAGTGTGAGTTCCGCTGAAACCACAAAACCATTCTCGTCGTTCTTCAGTGCGTTCAGAATGTTCATGTCAATGCTCCTGTTTCGAAGTGCGGAGACTGTGTTTCAGATAGTCCCGCGATTGATTTGTCAGGCTCGTCACACTGACCAGCGGCTGATATTGATGTGTAAAGCAGCAGGTGTGCCAAAGTTGGCTGACGCGCAAACGGAGAACGCTGAATCCATCGCATGAATTTGTCGTAACGTGATGTTATAGAATGGCTTACATATCATTGACAGAATTCAGTCATTCGTTTGCAAAGTGTCAATGGGCCTGAATTCCCATGATGCCGATTCGCAACGCCGATCAACAGGAATCGTGGCCTTGGACGAGCCTCGTACTGTTGCCGACGGGTTGCCGACCGACAGGATGCAAACGGCATCGTTTGATGCGAATCGGCAACAGGCGTCAAAACAGCGCGATTGCCGTGGAAGATGTCGAGACATCGACCGGAACTTGCGGGTGTCGGCGCATTCCCGCCGCCGGAACTGGATTGTCGAACGGGGCACCCGCAATTAAAGTCCGTTGCTTTCGGGCATTCGGAGCAATTTCACAGGAACTCGATCAATGGTCTACCGTCCACGTACCAAAGCCAAATTGGCGAAGAGAACCAAGCGCTGTCCGAAATGTGGCAAGCTGGTGGCAGGAAGGGTGCGCTGCAAAACGTGCCACAAGGTACAGACGAAGACCTGAAGTCGTATGCGCTCAGGTGCAATTCACGGCGAAGTCCGCGTTGCCTGCCGGTCGGCTGCATGCCCCAGAATACTGCGGTTTCAGAATGGGTGTAGCAGAACTCGTGAAAGTTCCGACCTGAAGTCTGACGAATTCAGCGACACTTTCGCGACTGCAGTCTCTCCATTGTCGCCAGACCCAGATTGGATGCGTTCTAAAACTTGTGACCTTCCTGCGGACCATGCTGAGTCAGCGTGGTGATCTCCGGACCGGTTTCGGTCATCAGGATCGTGTGCTCAAACTGAGCGGACAGTGATCCGTCGATTGTTCGCACCGTCCATTTGTCTTTCTTGTCGACGCGAGTCTTCCAGGAACCGATGTTCAACATCGGTTCAATCGTGAAGCAAGTGCCTGGTCTGAGCAGGTCGCGGTTGGAATTCAGTGTCGGAAAGTGCGGGACACCGGGCTCCTGGTGGAATTCACGTCCGATCCCGTGGCCCTGGTACTCCCGAACGACCGAGTATCCGGCCTTTGTCGCGAACGACTGAATGGCCCGCCCGATTTCGGTGACGGTACAGCCTGGACGACACGCCCGGATTCCGACAAACATCGCTTCGAACGTCGTTTGCACGAGTCTTTTTGCGCTGTTGCTGACATTGCCGATCATGAATGTCTCGGACTGGTCGCCGAACCAGCCGTTGACGATCGTTGTGACGTCGACGTTGATGATATCTCCGTCTTTCAGTGGCCGCGTATTCGGAATCCCGTGACAGACGACTTCATTCACGCTGGTGCAGATCGTCTTCGGGTATTTCAGATATCCAAGACACGCCGGAATATGGCCGTGGTCACGAGTGTAATCGTGAGCCAGCTGGTCCAGTTGATTGGTCGACACGCCGTCTTTGACCTGAGTCCGCAGAAAGTCCATCAGCTGTGCACTGAACCGTCCAGCGACGCGCAGGCCTTCCCGCTCGTCCTCTCGGAGATACAGCGGAATATTCTTTTTGACAGCCAAGTCTTGAGATCCGGACTTACGCAAGTGTGTGCTCCGAAACGCGGAAGACGCGATTATTGTAGACGTCGCTGCCGTGTCAATTCGCGGCCTCTGCGTTGAAAAGACTACCGCGAAAATAGTGCCGCTGCGTTTGTCCATGCGACTGCAGCCGACTTGCGTTCAGAGCAGGTGTGGAATGCGTTGTACAGAAATCGCAAACGCATCCACCGGAGGCTCGTTGACATCCGGCACCAACTGGCATCATCGTATCGTTGATACCGTCGAGTTTTCAACACCGTTTACCTCTGGCAAGGGTTGGCTGGTAACTATTTCTGGCGCATCGTGAAATGAAGTGCGTGTGGATTTTGTGAGGCATTTCTGTCCCAGCGCATGGGGATCCAACGTGGCGTCGGGGTATCTGAATTCCCGCGAATTCTGCATTGCACTTCGCAACGCGATTCCGGGCCAACGGCCCAAACGTTCTAATCGCCTGGCCCAGGCACAGCGTCGGGCCAGGTCAACGAGCGTCAATCCATCACAACGGCCCAACGGGCCAAGCAGTCGATGAGAGTCGCCTGAGCAACACCCGAATGGCCGGCCCGTTGGGCCTGAAATTTTTGCA
>JANNGQ010000197.1:0-3759 GCA_031403975.1 Planctomycetota bacterium | reverse complement strand
CCAGGCGCGGACGGAAAACAAAGACCTGATCAAGAAAGAGGAGGCTCTGACTGCCGCACAGAACGACATTCGGAAGTGGCAGAACATCAGTCTTCCGGAGAACATTGAAGATGCTCAGCGTCTGTACCGGGAGTGGATCGTTGAGCTGACGCGGCAGTGCGGATTTTCGGGTTCCGGCTTCGAAGTTGTGCCGGGTTCAAAGTCGGCTCAGAAGGACTTAAGCACCATTTCCGTGGAGGTCAAGAAGGCAGAAACCGATCTGCAGGGACTCACTCGCTTCCTGTATCTGTTCGATCAGGCCAACTTGCTCCACCGGATCTCAGCGCTGAAGATCGACAGTCAGGGTGCTCAGGGCAAACCGAAAGTTACCGTCACGCTCACGGCTGAAGGCATGAATGTTATCGGTAGTCCCTTCAATAGAGACAGGAAGGAGCTGTTGCCGCGTACATCACTGACCGCGGCAGCCTCAGAAACGGCAACCGAACTTGTCGTCCGGCCAAACGATGAGTTTCCGACTGCTGAACCATTCGAACCGTTTTTAGTGCGAGTCGACAGGGAGCTGCTGCGGGTCGAGAGCGTGTCTGAGTCCGGCTGGAAGGTGACTCATGGAATCAACCTGACGAAACCCGCGGCTCATGAAGCCGATGCCATTGTCGAACTGTTTCCAGTGGCCCTGGATCGTAAAGAGAATACTCTGGAACAGTATGCGGCGTTGCTGAACGCCTCACCGTTCGTGGTCCCTTCGCCGCCGAAGACCTGGAATCCTCGCATTGGCGGCGTTGCAGACAAGACCATCAAATCCGGTGAAGAAGTAAAGTTTTCCGCACGTGCGGAGAGCATCGACCCGGACAAGGGCGATGCCAGATTTGCACTGTCAGACGCGGCTGACGGCATGACAATTGACCCGGAGTCCGGTGAGTTCCTCTGGAAACCGGCCGAGACTTTGGCTCCCGGAAAGTACACCGCGACGGTGTTGCTGACTCAGACTGAAAACCCCGATCTGAAACTGAATTCGGTATTGACGATTACGGTGAAGCAGCCAAATGCAGCGCCGGAACTGACCCTGCAGGAGTCTGCCATCGTCGTGATCGGACGAGCGTTCCAGCTGACTGCGACTGCTAAGGATGACGGACCGGTTGAATCTCTGAAGTACTCGCTCGGGGCCGGTGCTCCCGAGGGACTGGGGATCGACCCCGTGACCGGGCAGTTGAAATGGACTCCGGCGGCAACATTTGTCCCGGGCAAATACGATGTGGAAGTCAAAGTCACGGATGCCGGTGATGAACCGAAAACAACGTCGAAAAAAGTGGGCCTCGAAGTCCAGGATGACAGCGCTTCGCTGACACTTCTGTCCGGAGCGGTTGCCAAGGACGACGTCTGGTACGCATGGTTCCGGAACAAAGGAACCGGCAAGACAGATCGACTCAAAGCCGGCGATCAACTGAACGTCTCCGAGATCCGTGCCGAAATCGTTTCCATCTCCAGCCGCGCAGTGACGCTGCGGGATACAGCGGGACTCTGGAAACTGTCGCTGGGCGACGGGCTGCGGGACCGCAAGCTGATCGAGCCCGCAGTCAAGCCGGATGCCGAGAAATACGACGCTGATCCAGCAATTCCATCGAATGCCGAAGCAGTGCCTCCGACCGTAGAAGCCACGCCTGATCCGGCCGCACCGGTCGAAGTCGCGCCGGCCGAAGTCGCACCGGTCGTACCAGCTTCCGAAGCACCGGTTGAGCCAGCTGCAGAGTCGCCTCAGTCATAACGCAGCTGCAGTGCGGTTCCAGAATCGGTGTAGCGGAACTCGGAGTACCAGAACTCGTGAGAGTACCGGTCTGAAGTCTCACGACTTCAGCTACGGCATCCGCTCCAGCCTTCCGCTGAGTCGGTCAACTGCGAATACGACCGGCGGAAAGCCTGTCCCGCTACTGGTAAATCACAACCAGAAACACGAGCGACTCGCCCTTGGAAGAATTCCTGATCTCATGCGGGACATCGGCGCGGTAACTCGCGGAATCGCCCTTGCTGAGTTCGACGGTCTCTGAATCCGAAACGACTGTGATCTTACCTTTCTGGACCGTCAGGAATTCCCGCGTCCCTTGGAAGTGAGCGGCCGACCTCAAGGCTCCGTCGGGACTCAGCAGCACTTCATAGAACTCGACGTCCTTTTCCAGGTGCAGCGGTGACAGAGTGCGGATTGAGCAATTCTGGTCTGACCGGAAAATGTGACTGCGATCCTCCGCGCGAATGATCTCGATGTTCTGGGCCGGTGCGTCCTGTTCCACCAGTTCGGCCACGGACAGCCCCAGCGCGCCGGCGATTTTGACGATGACACCCAGCGTCGGGTTTGCTTGTTCTCGTTCAATCTGGCTGAGCATCGAACGGCTGACTCCCGATGCACGGGACAGCACATCCAGCGACCAGCCACGCTCCCGCCGCAGTTCGTGGATTCGGCCGCAGACGTGTCGGCTGACTTCTTCGGCAGAACGACTGGCGGAGGCTGCGGGCGCGGAGGGTCTTTTCATGGTAGAATCCGGCAGGAAAGTAGATCTACTATAACGGACGACCGTCTTGCAAGACGGATATGCGATTGTCTATTATCCTGCACAACAAGTCCAGTATATTCAACCACGTGAAGGACGCCGACATGAAAGCGCTGGTCAAGAAGCATGCAGAACGGGGACTCTGGCTGGAAGATGTGCCGGAGCCGAAACTCGGGATGAATGACGTCCTGATCAGAGTCGACCGGACGGGCATCTGCGGCACTGATGTGCATATTTATGAATGGGACGCCTGGGCCCGGAGGACAATTCCGGTACCAATGACTGTGGGGCACGAATTCGTCGGCGAGGTGGTCAGTGTGGGTGCCAACGTATCAGACTTCCATCCGGGAGAGGTTGTCAGCGGAGAAGGCCACGTCGTGTGTGGTCGCTGCCGCAATTGTCTGGCCGGCCGCCGTCACCTGTGTGCCAAGACACAAGGCATCGGCGTCAACCGGTCAGGTGCATTCGCCGAGTACATCGCTCTGCCGATGACAAACGTGTGGCATCATCACGACAGCATCGACCGGGACATCGCGTCAATTTTCGATCCGTTCGGAAACGCCGTTCATACGGCGCTGGCCTTTCCGGTGCTGGGTGAGGACGTGCTGATTACAGGTGCCGGCCCGATCGGCCTGATGGCGACGGCCGTCGTGCGTCATGCGGGTGCAAGATTTGTCGTTGTCACAGACGTCAATCCCTGGCGACTTGAACTGGCAAAGAAAATGGGGGCAACTCTGGCTGTCGATGCGAGAAGTGAAACACTGGAGAACGTTCAGAAGCAACTCGGCATGGCCGAAGGGTTCGACGTCGGGCTGGAGATGTCCGGGAACGCATCGGCGTTTCGTGACATGCTGAAGAACATGGCCCACGGCGGGAAAATCGCGATGCTGGGCATCCCTTCCGAAGACATCTCGATTGACTGGAACACCGTCGTCTTCAATATGCTGACGATCCAGGGGATCTACGGTCGTGAAATGTACGAGACATGGTACAAGATGACCGTGATGCTCCAGAGTGGTCTCGATATCAGCCCGGTGATCACACACCGCCTGCATTACACAGAATTCGAAAAAGGCTTTGCCGCCATGCGATCCGGGCAGTCTGGTAAGGTGATCCTCAACTGGACATCGTAGCGTACCTTCGGTCGCTCGTGGGGCAGGCTTCCAGCCTGCCTGGACTCAAAAAAAAAGCATGTGTTTTTGAATCGACGAGGCAGGCT
>JANNGQ010000196.1:0-8535 GCA_031403975.1 Planctomycetota bacterium | reverse complement strand
CAACCGCAGAAGTTCCAAATCACGAGGGAAACTGTTCTATCGACTGGCCCAACAAGCGGTGCAAGTAGCCCCCTCCACATTCCAGACAATCATCAATACACAACCCCTTGGGGGCGGTGGAGTCAAGTAAATACCTCTATCGTGAAATGAAGTGTGCAGTGAATCGAATAGCATTTTATAAGTCGCCGATTGCCGTTCAGCCCCGACAGCGAGTGGTACACACTCTGCCGGAGGCGTGACCCCAGTGGCACTGACTTTGTCGTCCATGAACACCAACCCGAAGCGCGAGCGAGGAACTTTTCGCGGTGGATGAAAAGTCCAGTCAGTTTCCTCGCTGGCGCTTCGGGTTGGTAAATCGAGTGCTATCGGGCGCTCCCCCCAGGGACTTGTCTTCACGTCGAGGTGAGTTGAACCGGGTTTCCGGAAAGAACGCCTCTTCTCAGTGTCGGGAGGTTGACCATGCCTCTGGAATTACTCCAGCACCGAACTTAACATTCCCGAACCGTTTCCCGACTGTTTCCGGCCATCGGATGACGAAAGCCCGCTGCCATGCCCAAGGTCAAGTTTGTCAACGAGAAAGTCACAGTCGAGGCCGGTGCAGGAGATGATCTGCGATCTATTGCACGCAGGAACGGAATTCAGATTTATTCCGGGCCGCACAAGATCGTTAACTGTATGGGATTCGGGCAATGCTGCAGCTGTAATGTCGTGATTGCAAACGGCAAAGAGAATGTCTCCAGGAAAGGCTGGCTGGAGGCGGCGTGGAAATGGCTGAATCCACTGCTGGGTCTGAAAATCCTCAGTAACCCCGCGAAGGAAGTACGGCTGGCGTGTCAGACCAGAGTCAATGGTGACGTAGAAGTCGAGACACATCCTTCAATCAACTGGTACGGTGAGAAATTCTGGAACTGAGACTTGCAGGCCCGCTCGCGAAGCGATGACGGATGGCAGGCGCTAATCCCACCACCAGCGACCCGCGCGATCCGCAGGTTCAAGAACCGGCAGCACTTCAGGGTTCTTTGCGGAATGAATCTCCGCCAGCAGTCGTTCGGGTGTGATCACCACGCCTCCTGCAATCAGCCCGATGACCGTCCGCGATCCTGCTGAGCGCACGGTGACCACAGACGGCGTTTCTCGGGGCACGGAATAGGATTCTGTGGGCAGCCGTTCATTGTCGAGCAGAACGCCGGCTGTCCAGGCGACTGAACCTGTGGACTGGCTGTGCCGGATCAGCGCCGTCGTCACCAGAAGATCGACAAGGTTCTGCAGATGCGCCAATGATTGATGCTTTTCCGCCAGTGCCGGGATCTTTTCGGTGAACTGCTTTGCATAGTCTTCGACGCTGACCCGTGTGAACGGCGCATCACTTCGATTGCCTGCGGCGTCCACAAGTTCCTCCTGCGCGCTGACCTGCAATCGCGGACCGGCCAGATGAAAGACGGTTGAATCTTCATTCCGCTCGATCGCATCGTAAAACGGCGAGAACCACCATCGGCGGAGTGTGTCTTCGCCAGGTTTCATCATGGCCAGATGGCTCCGGAATCCCCGCACTCCCGATTTCTCCGCACCCGAAGTCAGACGCTTCAGCATGAAATCAGCTTCGACCATCGCTACCGCCATGCGGCTGTCTTCAGGAGCACCAAACACGCTTACATTCCAGTTCCCCAGCACTGTGCCGGTCTCAAGAAATCCTCGTTCCGCATCGGCAAAACTTGTCGCCGTCGTGTTCTGACGAAGTCGCTGCTGCGTGGCCACCAGCCGTTCCGGGTCCGGATCAAACGAACATCCGACGGTCACGCGGTCGCTGATGTTTCGCAGCGCCACCAGAAGATCATCCAGACACAGCACGGGACGCCCGGAATCGATACCGACAATCCGTCCATCTCTCTGCGCCGCAAATCCCTCCGCCGCCCCGGCAATGATGACGTCCTGACCTGCATCGGCGATGAAGACACAATCGATGCGAGTGAGCCCGGCCAGAGACCGCATCTCCGAAGAAAGCGGTTGACCCAGGTGGAGCAACCGGCTGGCCTCGAATTCCAGTTCCCGCAGAGAAACCTTGCGAAGCGGACTGGAGCGGTTCAGTTCCAATGGCAGATCTTTGGCGGCCCTCGTCAGTTCCGTCTTCAGTTCACGCGCGGAAGCCCGTGCCGCCATGGCCTGCTCGACAAGCCCCGACGCATCAATCCGGATGCCGCCCACACCTCCGCCGCCGTTTCCTCCGCCGTTACCGCCACCATTACCTCCGCCGCCGTTGCCCCCGCCGTTCTGTGAGTAAGCCGGACAGTACAGGAACAACACAATGCTCAGACTCAGAATTGTCCTCGACATGAATCGCCCCTATGCAGCAAACTGTGAAATCAACTCGCAGTTTCAGGCGGGCCAGATCTGGCTCCCGCCGTCAACTCGCAGAACCTGTCCAGTCACAAATGCTCCCAGCGGTCCTGCAAAAAACTCCACGACTCGCGTGACTTCATCCACCATCCCGATCCGGTCCAGCGTTCCTTCAGTGACCAGCCGCGACTCGTCGACCTTGCGGGATCCCAGGAATCGACCGGTTCGAGTATCTCCGGGAGCAAGGCTGTTGACGTTGATGTTGTACGGTCGCAGCTGTTCCGCAAGACACCGGGTGTACTCCACAACGCCGGCTTTGGCCGTCGCATAGATCGAACTGTTCGCGGTCCCCCTGAACGCTGAAATTGAACTGAGTGTCAGAATCCTTCCCGACTTTCGCGGCATCATGACTTTGGCACATTCCTGACATACCAGAATGGTGCTCAGGAGATTCCGGTCAAGGACGGAACGGACGTCATCCAGCTTGATTCCGACCGCATCGTTTGGATTCGGTTTGCCTCCGGCCGCGGCAATGTCGCCGCCCGCATTGTGGACAACGATGTCGACAGGACCAAGCTCAGCACACACATCGGCAACGACGCGTAGCACTTGCCCGGGATCGGTCAGGTCACCGAGAACGCGGCAGCTCTTGACTCCGTGAGCTGCGCCAATCTGACGAGCAGTGTCCGTGAGTGTCGTCCCTTCGCCGAATTCAGCCGGGCCGTTCTCCCGCATACCGTGAACACCTACGACACATCCCAGAGACGCCAGGTGCTCCGCAAACGCCCGCCCAAGACCTCGACCGGCCCCAGTCACAAGTGCCACTTTCCCTTCCAGAAGTCGAGCTGTCATCGCAACGTGTCTGATTCTATCGACCAGCGCCTGGCACTGATTCGGAATGCGAAACCACAGGGACAGGGTCGTAGAAATGATGAAGCAGGTTCTTCCACGCATGGTACTGCGGCGATGATGAGTTGTGCCTCGCGAAACGCCGTTTCAAATTCCGCGGTTGCACCCGGTCGAACCTACAACGGCGCAACTTCCAGAATCATGTTTTCCTCCAACAAAGCAGCGCGGGCTCGCCCGCTCCAGAACCCGGCTTTCTGGTTTGGATTCCGGACTGGCGATTCAGCAAGCGGAGAGAGGGGGATTCGAACCCCCGGTGCGGTTTCCCGCACACAGCATTTCCAGTGCTGCACAATCGGCCACTCTGCCATCTCTCCGAACGCATCGTGGCTGAGGCCTCTCGCCCCAGCGTCGAGACGGGACGCCTCAGGCCACGATACAACCTCATGCTTCCGCGGGCTCGACCCCGGCAGCTTTGTCCGCCTTTCGCTGAGCCGCCCCGGACTCGCGTGTCTCCAGAGCTGCAACGGCAATCAGGCGCCTCCTCAGCTGCCGATAATCGGCATTCAGCATTCTCCACAACGGGTTCTTATTGCGTGCTTTTCCAGTCACGCCGTCGGTAGCCAGTTTGGCCTCACAGGTCGATAATTGCCGCTGAGCAATTGTCAGCTGACGTTCAATTCGAGGACGGTCCTTCAACATGACGCACCAGTGAGAGTCAAAAAAACCAAGAAACGTGTGAACCCGCTGTACGCCCATTCAGCATACGTGTCGCGGATCGGGCATTCTGACAAGCGGTCACGATCTCTTCAACGCGAAAGGACTGAATAAATCCCAGCGACTGTGATTCTCGATCGCTCGAACTAGTCACGGACCGGTACAGAATCACTGGTCTCGTTTCCGGTGTCGCCCGATTCCGCAGACTCGTACAGCCTGGCGAGCGGCAACATGAGATCTTCCAGCTGCTGAAAGTAATCCGATTCTTCCAGCCTATCGCGCCGGATGCGGAGCTGTTCGATCCGAGCTTCGAGTGCGTCGCGCGTCTGCCGCTGCTCAATCGACAGTCGACGTTCTTCGTCGCTGCGGACAAAATGCCATCGAGCGGCAAGTTTGCCGTCCAGTTTGTCCGCGTTCTCAACGACTGGCATCGGGCGATCTTTCTCAAACACTTCCGCACGAGTTCCTTTGGCATCTCCGTTATCATCCAGCAGAGCGTGTTCAGTGGCGAGGCGTCCTTCCGATTTGTAGAAGTCGGCCGTGCGGCGCGCAGCGAACAGCCAGGCTTCGAGCAATGAAGCCTGGCCATCTCTGTTGATGTCCGCATCCAGCCCGCTGATTGCCTGAGACATGGCGTCACCGAATCTGCAGAACTGAATCTGATTGCCATCCTTCGTGGCACTGACGACAACTCGCCCCGGGGCCGACAGCGCGTTCACAAACGGAGCCGTGCAGGAGGCACAACCGACAAATGCAACCGGGCGATTCAGGGTTGTGAAGAGTTCTGCCATCCGTTCCGCCGAGACATCCGGTCCCTGCAGATTCAGACTCGCCGTGCGGCCGTCGAACGTGCCATGGCCGATAAACACAATCCAGAGCGGCTCCGTGGAGGCAACGCCACCCGCCACAGTAATGGCTGCCTCCAACTGCTTCAGCGACGATGCGTCGTCGCCGGGCCCCGTCCGGCCCGAGCCGGTTTCTCCGTTTGTCGACGGTTTGTCCTCCGGCGATGCATTGGCACCTTCCGCTGCCGGCACCGGCGAAACAACGATCGGTAGGGATTCCGTCGCAGCTCGACCGATCACTGAACACTCGCTTCCGCCTTTCAACGCAGCTTCTTCCCAGCGAGCAGCCCACGCTGAAAACATAGATTTGTATTCGTCCGTCCCGGGAGCTCCGATGATGAGAATCAGGTGCTGACGATCCGTCGCCGGGGCGACGGATTCCTGAGCGACTGCGGCGGATCGGAAGTGGCCGCCGAGAATGGCAAAGACGCAGACAACTTCGGTCGCGTTCAGCGACCGCACCACCGTGCTGCGGCCAGAAGAACTGTTTGCTCCACCGGGATTGGGCCAGGCGAAAGCACGAGCGCAGCACCGCCAGAGAAAGTTCATGGCAGTCCTCTTCTTCGACGCAGTGTCCAGTCGGTCGCGAAACAGCTGACAGCCGCAAGGAAGACCCACCACGAATGCCAGATCGGCCAGGACCAGACTTCCACCAGCGGTGCGCTGCTTTCCGGCAGGCCATCGACGAAACTCTCAAGCTCGTTGAGCGGAATTGTGCGACCCCCGGTGACGCCCGCGACTTCCTCAAGAAATGTCCGATCGATCTGAACGGATCGCATTTCTTTCTGATCGGGCTGACTGGCCCATCCGGTTGTCGCTGTCAATGGCACTGCTGAACCATCGTCGGAAATTGTCGCGATCACGGTGGCAGTCCACGCACCTGCCTGAGCGGCTGCAATCGTCACTTCGAACTGACCAGACTCCGTATCCGACGGCTCGCCGGTCAGCTCAAACGTCTGACCACCAGGAGCAACCACTGAGAATCTGACATCGGCATTCTCGCGAACTTCAAAATCGGCTCCCCGAATGAAGGCCGTGAGTCGGACGGAGCCCGCTCCGAGCAGCGCATCATCTTTTACCGCAACATCCATCTGCTGCGGCACATCGGCCACCAGCCACCGCAGCAACTGACGGCACGCGCGGGAATGATCGGCGAGATCTTCTGCAGGCTCTTCGTCACTGGTCGCTGCATCAGACGGGCCATCCAGAATTTCCTGATCCAGCCCGTGCAGTTTTCTCAATCCTTCGCTGAGCCGCCATCGCCAGAGATCACCGATACACAGCGCCGCCGTGCGGCCTTTGCCGAACCGCTGCACCACGAGAGCCGGCCAGCGGTTTTCCTGAGCGTCCTGAACTTCCGCCATGATCACAGCTCCCGGACGGACAAACGCAGCCGAGTTGACTGTCAGAAAATCGGGCATCGCCTGCAGGCGTTGTTCCTCGGCCGTTTCATCAGACCGCAGGCGCACCCATGGCTGAAGCCAGCCGTCACGGGTCAGCGTGAGGCGAACAGCCGTGTCGGGTGATTTCACCTCGCGGCTCAGATCGATCGGCAGCATCTCACCGATCGGAGTCCGGTCATAGTCACCCTGCCGGAACGATTCCTGTCCGCCCATCATCAGCAATCCGCCGCCACGGCGCGAAACGAAGTCATACACGAGCTTCAGCTGGTCCGCGAGAAAAAAATCAGCCTCGATGTCGTCCAGAATGATCGCATCATATTTGAACAGGTCCTCCGCTTTTTCCGGAAACCCGCCGCGGAGTTCCTCTTCGTTTTCCGTATTGAGTCGCACCAGGACCGGCTCGTCATATTCTTCTGCCAGCTCCTTGTCTCCCGTTTCGAATCCGCGGAACAGCGAGTTCGAGGATTCTCCTTCACGACCGCGAAAATCAAATTTCGCTTCCTTGCGTGCGATGCGGATCAGAGCCACCATCTGCAGTTGCGGATCGGTCTCCACCGCGCGGCGCAGGAATTTGAATTCCCAGTTCGGTCGCCCCGAAACATACAGTACCCGCCGCGGTATCGTGCCTCGTTCAACAGCCACAAGCTGTTCATTGTTGACCAGCGTGGACTCACTGGCAACATCTGCACCCGATGCGTCTTTCAACGCGGCCTTCAGGCGGTAGAAGACTGTGCCGCCCTCCGTCGGGCGATGGCGAAACTTCATCGGTGAAGGATCACTGATCGCACGGCTCTGGGTTTCAATCGGAACTCCATCCGCGTCAAGCAGGGTCATCGCAATCTGTCCCGACGTGACGTTGACCGCAGTCGGCTGGACCTGAATCGTGACAGGCGCATCATCAAACGCAGTTTGAGTCACCGAGTACGTCCCCACCGCAACGTCCGGTTGAGATGCGTCCTCCGGAGGCAATACGGGAAACACAGGCGGCATCCCTTTCAGCTCGACAAGCGATCCCGTTGCATCAGTGGCAATGCCGTCCGACAGAAGTATGATCGCAGCCAGTGGCTGGCCTTCGTATCGTTGCTTCAGCTGTCCCAGAGCGGTCTGCAGGCCCGACGCCGTGCCGTTGAACTCCAGCGGATCAAGTCGATCCACCTGCTGCAGTCGCTCGGCAACCGTGTACCGGCGTAACTCGAAATCCTGGCCAAGCTGATTGAGCCATCCGACTGGCTCCGCCTTCTCACCGTTTTTAAGCGCCTCAACAAACGCATCGGCACGAGTTTCACTGCCGGAGCCCGTCGTCACCAGATGACTCCGACTGATGTCCACCACGACCGCGACAACGTTCGCCCCGGATCGTGGTCGCGAACTGCTCCACAAAGGATTGACAAGACAGATTGTCAGCAACAGCCAGCCCGCAATTCGCAGAACGGGTCCCAGCGGAGACGCCGCCAGACGAGAGCGATTCAGCCAGACGACCAGCAGCACTCCCGCAATTGCTGCCGCCAACGCCGGACCAACCCAGCCGCGATCACCGATCACCAGTGTTGAAAGTTGGGGCATGGTAATCGCGGATTTTGGATTGAGGATTTTGGATTGACCCGACGCACCACGACACCCACCAGGCCTGGGAACTGTCGGTTTTATCGTGGGGCAGGCTTTCAGCCTGCCTCGGGGGTTCACATCGCCGTTGCGATTACTGGCAAGCAACGTTGCTGCAAACTGTCCCGCAGCGACCCCGGGATGTAAACCGAAGACAGAAAATCGTCCCGGCGTGCGGAAAGTGTCATCTCGCCGAGGTCAGTGCAACCGGCGGAATTCGCAAGGCGGCGATGATCAGTCCGCGTTTCTCACCCTGAACAACAGCGATGTCCCGCAGGTGGCCACAGGGCTCGAACCCGAGGCTCTCGTTGATCCGTTGAGTGGCCGCATTGTGATCAAAGTACATACTCAGCAGCGTCGTGATGCCCAGGCGAGGACACTGCGAGATCGCCCATCGTTTGAGGTACAGGCCAATTCCCTGTCGCTGCATCGCAGTGGCTATGTACAGACTGATCTCAGCCGTTGCACGATAGGCATGACGACCGCAGTAAAACGACGACAGGCTGACCCAGCCGACGATGTTCGAATCCAATTCACCGACCCAGATCGGCCGTCGATTCGGGTCGAACTCGCGAAACCAGGCCACTCGTTCCTCGACGGTGATCGGACTCGTATCTGCCGTCGACCAGCCAGCGGGAATGGACTGATTGTAAATGTCCACGATGGCGGCGGCGCCGACACCAACCGCACGGTCATCACGTTTGTCGGTGAGCCGGAGCCGGTGCTCGAAGCGGCATTTCAGCTCATGCGCAAAGGCGTCGAGCTGATCGACATGACGAAGCATCGCG
>JANNGQ010000195.1:0-5032 GCA_031403975.1 Planctomycetota bacterium | reverse complement strand
CTTTTCGTCCGCCGAAAGCCGAGCATCGTTCTTGAAATGACCGAATTCCGGATTGGCATTCCAGGGAGGCATGCGGTCTTCGCCAACGACTTCGGAGATCGTGGCTTCCCAGCCGACGGTCTCGTCAAACGACGTCAGCGGAAACGGAGCAATCTCCCCGGCCCGATGACATTCCACGCACCGGGCATTGAAGATCGGCGCAATGTGCTTCGTGAACGTGATATCCCCGTGAGGCTCCTCGCGGTTTCTTCGTCCGATCACGCAACCCACAGACGCCGTCGAGACCACGGATGGTATTTCGCCCTTGACGACGCTTTGAACGGCTTCGACCAGTTCTTCCCGAGTCGGCACTTTGCGGGCAACACTGATGCCATACTGATCGTCAATCCGACCGCGATACCGGATCGTTCGCGACTGATCCAGCACTACGACTTCTGGAGTTCGTGTTGCCTGCAACAGATCTGCCAGCTGTTGCTCGTTATCCATCAGCATCGGGAACGAAATGCCGGCCTTGTTCGCATACGTTACGGTTTCGGTAAGGCTGTCCTGCACGTTTGAGCAGACTCCGATGAACGTCACGCCGTCATTCTGAAATCGATCGGAAAGAGCCTGGAGTCTGGGACCATACAACTTTGCGAGCGGGCATTCCGTTCCCAGAAATGCGACAACGACGATTCTGGATTCCTTCAGTTCGCTGAACTGATGCAGCCTCCCGTAGCAGTCTCGCAGTTCGACGGCACCGAAACGCTGGGCAAGTTCCTCCGTCGAATTCGCTGAACTCCAGCGAACGTTGAACATCACCAGCAGCGACACAACAATCCTGAACCAACGCATTCTTGACTCCGAATCGGCGAACGATGAGATCAGCAACCGGCATTCCGGGGCGTGAGTTCTACTGCAATGCGTCGATCGACAAAAGCCGGATCACTTCGTCCGGGACAGGGCTGTCATTGAGGCGATTCGGTTTTCCGCCCGCGGAATTGCGGCCTGAAGCGCCAGCGAAGAAGTTATCAAGCATCGCCACTTCGATGGCGCTTTTTGAAGTTGCGCAGTTTCTCAGAGCTGAAGGCTCGACAGGATGTAGCCAGTGGCGCGAGCCACTGGAAAGTGCCGAAGAGGCGTTCTTCAGTCCCGCAGGGACGACAGGTGTCGTTTCCGCATGGTTCCTGTCGTCCCTGCGGGACTGACCGTGATTGTTGATTCAGGTCCACGGGCTCGCGCCCGTGGCTACAACATGCCGTCCCGTCGGGACTCAATCGCGCAACTTCAAAACGTGCGCTTCAGGCTTCAATTCCCACGCCTCCCGTGTATCAGCCGACGAAATGCGCAACTTCGTTGGCAGAATGATGCGGGCAGAACAATGAAGTGAGATTCTCGAACCAATTCCTCACGTTTTCCATCATTCTGCCCGCATCGTTCTGCCATGCCAGATTCCTTGTTCCGCGGCGATTCTCGCTTTACCGATGCTGCGAACACGCGGATTTGCTCCTGGACGCGTTCTGAGGGGCCGGGATTGGGCGAGTGATCGGCGTTCAGGAATGCGCCGTTGGCAGTCTCAAGATCAGGGCAGCGGACGGGATTCCGCAGGGCGATCTATCGTCGGCACTTGTCGCAATCATCTTTGCACTCGTCACAATTGCCATCACTGCAGTGACTACAGTGCTCTTCACAGCGCGGATCCGGCATCCGGGCGATGTACGCGGGACCGTACATCGACATACCGTCGCTGAGGGCATACGGCTCGTATTCCATCCGGTATCCGTCGCACGGTCGTGCAAACAGATGACCGAAACCGCGCGGGCGAAAGTCGTCCGGAGCACATCGCTGGTACTGCGTCAGAGTGGCGGCTCGGGGACGATACCAGTTGGTGAACTTGTCCATCGGCAGCGAGAAGTGATGGAATCCATTTCCCGAAGACCCAGGTGCTCCGAGATCCGGCACTTGTCGGATGTGAGCAAATCCGTTGAAGGCATCAACGGGCATCTTCGCGTCGCCCGTCCTTTTGGCTGCGAATTTCGCCAGCGAATTCGGCTGTGGAATCAAGCCGTTCGTCGGGAATACTGCGATTTGCGGAATCACTCCGTTCTGCGGAGTCGCGATGTTGTACGGGATGACTCTGCCCTGCGGAATCACTCCGTTCTGCGGGGTCGCGATGTTGTGCGGGATGACTCTGCCCTGCGGCAGACCCGGCGAATTCGGCTGGAGCAGGACCTGAGCGCAGGAGGTCATCTGAAGGGCCAGCACGGCCACAACAAACACTCCGAGAGACACGGCGCGTTTCATGATTTGTCATCCTGACTTCAAAATGCAATCGGCCGCGCTCAACCACCCTGTTGCCCGGCACAAGTGTTCTTCGACTTCCTGGACACCGCTGCCTCAGGACAACTGCTTCATCACGCCAGCCGCAGCGAAGGCCACGCCGGTTCCTCGCAAACTTTGGATTTTGCCGTCCGTAACGGATCGGACGGCAGAATAAGGCACACATTCCACCGGCGATCCGTCAACACCGTTGTTCTCGGCATAACCTGAAGCGACACGAAGCCCGGCCAGTACTGTTGTCTCCCGGCGCGCCGGGACTCCGTCGGCGGGGATTTGTGGCTCTGGATCGCCGATGAAAAATCCCGGCAGGCAGCGCGGCTGGCCAACAATAGGTACCAGACTGCAACAGCGCTGACTTGCGGCCAACTCAAGTCCCCGTCGATAATCTGCCACTGGCGTCCGATTTCCAACAGCATTCAGGCATTCCCTTTCCGCAGAGATGTCCCGGCGATGACGCTCGATCAATTGTTGCAGCAGTACGAACAGGGAGCCGATCAGCTTCGAGTGGCCGTCAGCAAAGCCCTGCCCGATCAGCTGACTCTGCATCCGGTTCCCGGCAAATGGTCCATTCACGAAGTCGTTTGCCACATCGCCGATTTTGAGACGGTGTGTTCCGATCGCCTGAAACGCGTGCTGGTCGAGGACAACCCGACGATGTTTGACGCGGACCCCGATGTCTTCGCTGACGGGCTGCATTACGGACATCGCAATATCGAAGAGGAACTGGATCTGATCGCCGTCGTACGCAAACAGATGGCGCGGATTCTTCGTCAGACCGACATTGAGGATTTTCAGAGAACGGGCGTTCATTCCAAAGCCGGTCCACTGACTCTGGAGACGCTGCTGGAACGCATCACTCGCCACATTCCGCATCATCTGGCGTTCATTGAGCAGAAACTCAAGGCGCTGCAGACCGTCTGAATGCAGTGGACAGGGCGATCTGCATGCAGCTATTACTGAACGGACTGGCGCTGTTCGCAAGCGTTGCGGTTCTCGTCGGCGTCGTTTGTAGCCGTCCTTTCGTGACGGGTCTGACGCTGGTGTCATCCTGGCGCTGGGCACTCGGGGCGTCTGTGAGCGTTATCGTTTCCACGTTTGTCAGCAGCGGAATCGTTGCCGTATCGCCGGCATGGATTTCGGCGGCTCAGTATTTTTCGGCGACGATGCTGCTGACTCCATTGGTGGCGACTTTGGGCGCTCGCCGACCGGGCCATGCCGCATGGCAGTGGTTCGTGGTGCTGCCGATGATTGTGGTCCTCCAATGGCCGGCGATCACCCAGCTCATGGGGAGCCGCGGGCGCGAAGTCATTGAATTGGGAGCACCGGCGACGATCGGAGTTCTGCTGGTCGTGATGATGAGCGCCGGGACTCTGCTGGGGACTTCGATGACGCCTTCGGCGCTGATTTACGTGGCAGCAGTACTCTGTAGTCTGCTGCCGTGCAGTGGGTGGATGGAATCGACATCAGCGATTCCACAACTGAGCCCGGTGCTGCTGCTGGGCGCTCAGATTCATGCGGTGTCCATTCTGAGGGCACGTTTCGCCGCCGTACGAAACGCCGCAACTGCCACGGAATCAGCCGATGCCGTCTGGCAGTTGTTTCAGATCCTGTACGGTCTCGTCTGGACACGAAGAGTGCTCGACCGAGTGAACCAGTACGCTCCGGGCGAACAATGGAACGTCAGGCTGACGATTCCAGGTTTTCGCCGATCGGATGATGCTCCTGTTTCGGACGAAGACCTCGTAAAACCGCTGGAGGCTTTCCGCTGGGTGTTGAGCCGGTTTGCAGATCAGGCGTGGCTTGATTCATTGAAATCGTAACGTGAGTCAAGCCGCGCAGCGACGCTCACCTCTCGGGAAGGATGCCGTATTTCCGCATCTTGTTGTATAAGGTCACGCGGCTGATCCCAAGATGGCGGGCAGTGTTGGTACGGCTGAAATTGTTGCGGAGCAGCGCTTGTTCGATGATGTCTTTTTCGGTGAGTTCGATCCGGTTCTCGAGTGACTCACCTTTTCGCACGGCGAAATACGCGGCGACGGATGGATCGTTTGCCGGGCCCGCGGTACCTTCAACGACATGCACCGGCAATGTATCCACCGACATGCGGCCGTCGTGGCTGTATATCACAGCGCTGCGGATGGAGTTTTCCATCTCACGCACGTTTCCCGGCCACGGGTACTGCAGCAGGCAATCCAGGAATTCCGGATCAATTTCCACAACATCGATGCCCAACTGTGAGGCATGCAGATGCACAAAATAGCGCGCCAGCGGTTCGATGTCCGGCAGTCTCTTTCTCAGCGGCGGAATGGCGAAACTGAGTGTGTTCAGCCGGTAATACAGGTCTGGCCGGAACCGACCTGATTCGACGAGTGGCTGCAGCTGCAGATTGCTGGCTGCAATAATGCGGGCCTGCACATGCAGTGTCTTGTTCGATCCGACTGGTTCAAACTCACCTTTTTCGATGACCCGCAGGAGCTTGACCTGCTGATCGGGAGTCAGTACGTCGATTTCATCGAGCAGAATGGTGCCGTTGCCGGCGACGAGGAACTTCCCGTCCTTGTCGGCATGAGCGCTTGTGAATGCCCCCTTGACATGGCCGAAGAGTTCACTTTCAATCAGATCACCCGGCAACGCTCCGCAGGCGACGTGCAGAAACGGTTCATTGGCCCTCTGCGACGTATCGTGAATGAGATTTGCCAGATGCGTCTTGCCC
>JANNGQ010000194.1:0-7796 GCA_031403975.1 Planctomycetota bacterium | reverse complement strand
ACTTTTTCGGGCACTTCGCCGCCGGTGAGCTGAATCGTGGCGTTGACGATCAGGCGGCGAAGGTCTTCGTCGACGAAGTCCACCGACGCACCGGCTGTCGTGCAGAACGAATGACCGTCGGAGCCGTTTGGAGCTTGGTACGTATGCAGCCATGCCAGCGGCTGCATCGGCTTGTTACGATCATCGTCGACCAGTGTCTGTGATTCCGGATCGAGCGATTTCGTGATCGCTCCTCGCAGCAGAATTGTGTCAGCATTCGTCAGGTGAGAAACGCCGTAGACGTCGCTCGGGGCAAAAATCTCCGATACACCTCGTAGGATTGCATGACTTTCTGCACCTGGCTCGACGACACTCCGCGCCCCCTCGACCTTGTGGTTTCCATGATGAGAAACCCATTCCTCCCCCAGGATCTTGCGTCCAAACTCACCGAAAGTCAGTGAGTCACCGAACTTCTCATCACCACGAAACGCATGCGTGGCCGTTCGCAGTCCGATCACTGGCTTGCCCGCATTCAAAAAGGCGGTGATGTGTTTTGCCTGGTCAGCATCCGGATGGCGGAATCGAGTTGCGATGATCATCAGGTCGGCTGAATCCAGAGCCGCCAGTCCCCGCAGACCCTGTTGGTTGTTCGAATCGATGTAATCTGCTCCGTCGGGGCCCAGCGCAAAGATCACAGTGCATTTGAAGCCGTGCTTCTGGCTTAGGATTTTCCCAAGCATCGGCATCACTTCTTCCGAGCGGTATTCTTCGTCACCGGAGACCAGCACGATTTGCTTCGCACCGGACTGTGAGTTCGGCGGATCGAACACCAAGGTGTCGCCGGCACTCGCTGCACTGTTGAACAACTGGGCAGCTGAAAGAATTGCCGCGGCAAGAATCGCTTTACTTCGACAGGTGGTGTTCAGTTCGCTCATCAGATTCACCTCGTAAGTCCTGTCGCGTTCGTTCATCCACCGGAGATAGCGGGAATTCAGCCTCAGTGTAGTCCGCGGTCGCGTGATTCGGTAGCAGCCGGCACCGTTGCCTGGCTGCGTTGTTGGTAACATGTTGTTTGCCGAATCCTCTGTCGGCTTCCTCTGTCAATCGCTCTGAAGCGGCTGCGGCCGCACTTGTGCGTGTCTGTTGATACCGTTCGCTGTTTACCCGACTTCTGCTGTTACTATCCACCTTTGCCGACCATGTCTTCCGCAATACTAAGTTTGCTGTAACTCGTGTCAGCACCTATCGTTGCTGAACGTGTCATTTGAGTTGTCAACACTTTTTACGTCAGCTGTTACTACTATTACTCTATTAGAACTTCCTAATCACTTTTACATTCGGCCGAGAGACAAGAACGGCCGGATGTGATCACATCTGGACATTCCTGTCAGCTGCGGAATCCTTTTGCCAGGGGCCGGCGGGGTTCAGATCGCTGGTGAAGGCTACTCCACCTCCCAGCCGGCTCGATATTGCTTGTTGATCAGCGCCGCCGCTTCCGGAGCGTTGGTTGCGACCAGATTCTCGGCATCCCATTCGATGGCCTTACCCATACGGTACGCGACATTACCCAGCAGCACAGCTTCAGTCAGAGCACCCGAGTAATCAAAGTTGCAGGTGGTGGGTGAACCGTCCTTGCAGGCCTTGATCCATTCGGCATGATGGCCGATCGACGCAGGGATAGATTGAGCGGGGGGAGTAAAACTGGTGAACTTGTCCGCCGGAAACAATTTGTATTTGCTGTAGTCGGCAAACATCATCCCTTCGGAACCGACAAACATAACACCGCTGGAAGGGACTGACTGGCCAGCAACCTTTTGAGGAATCAGGTCGCCGTCATACCACGTGAGTTGAAGTGCAGATCTTGAACCACGGGAGGGAAAATCATATTTGACGATGAGCCCCAGAGGACACGTCTCAGGGTGAACCGGAGGGCCTTGCGTTTCGCAGCGAATGGGATGACGGAGATCAAGAGCCCAGAATGGCAGGTCCATGTAGTGGCAGGCCATATCGCCAAGTGTGCCCTGACCGAAATCCCACCAGCGTCGCCAGTTTGCCGGATGATACTGACCCACGGCAAACGGACGTTCGGGTGCGGCACCGAGCCAAAGATCCCAATTCAGATTGGCGGGAGGCGAGTCCGCGGCGGCAGGACGTTCGCCGCCACCCCAGCCTTTTCCAACCCACACATGGACATCTGTGACATCGCCGATCACGCCGGCTTGGATGATTTCGACGACGCGGCGGTAGTTGTCTTCAGCATGAATCTGAGTGCCGAGCTGAGTGGCGACACCCATTTTGGCGGCCGCTTCCGCGATAAGGCGAGCTTCGAAGACGGTATGAGTCAAAGGCTTTTCGCAGTAGACATGCTTGCCCGCCCGAATCGCCCGAATGGTCGCGGGAGCATGATGATGATCGGCCGTGGCGACGACAACGGCGTCGATTCTGTCCCCTTCAGCCACAAGCATCTCGCGATAGTCGGCATAGGAGCGAGGTTCCAGGCTGTTCTTTTCGATCAGCATCGCCCTTGCGGTGTCGAGATAGCTCGAATCAACATCGACAATAGCGACGATGTTTTCGCCGATGACACCATTCATATCATACGCAGCCTGATTCTGGGTACCGATGCACGCAATGTTCAGCTTCTCAAGGAGGCTTCGCGACGGCCGAGCGGCAGCAGGCGAAACAAAAAGAGACGACGACAGGGCCGCAACAGAGGTGGCCGCAGTGGTTTGCAGGAATGAGCGGCGATTTGGGGAGTGTGACAGCGACACGGCGGGAACCTCCGGGAAATGGTCAGGGACGGAGTGCAGAAACAGCCAGACAATCGTCTCAGGATAGCCGGCGGAACAAACGAAACACAAGTTGACGGCGGAACCGGACAAGGGTAACGTGAAGAATACCATCGGGACCGGAGACCGCTCCGGAGCGACCAGGCAGGAGTCTCAGATGAGCCGTGTCAGATTTGCAGTTTGCTTGATCGTCATATTGACCAGTGGAACACTAGAGGCCCGCACATGGAAGCCGGTTGGAAAACCGGCGTTCAGCGGAGACTTTCTGGATGTCGACGGCGACAACGTTCGAATTCAGACCGTGTCGGGCATTGAAGTCGTTCCTTACACGTCGTTGTCCCGAGGCGACAAGGCCGTGGTGAAGAGCAATCTTCAGTCAAGAGGACTGCGCGATGTGGTGAGCCGGTTTGGTCAGCTGGAAAACGGCAAGAAAAGCGGGACACCAGGAACAGGGTCGAGCGACTCGAAAGACGAACCAGTTGAGCCAGACTCAACATCAGAACGACCGGCTGAGCCCCAATTCAATTCATCGCCACCCTTGATGCAAGGTTCTCCGTCCGGCGGTGCACAGGCTGCCGGAGGCCAGCGGATTTTTACCGATGTCATCGGGAACAAACTGCAGGCCGAGTTTTTGCGAGTTGCGGGACAGAATGTGGAACTGAGCGTCGACGGTGTCGTTCAGGCCTACCCGATCGCAGGATTCAGCCAGGCCGATCAGGAGTGGATTCGATTGCAGGCTCAAGACCATCCCACAGAAGGAACCGGTGATCCATCGACAGAATCGTCGTCGATGCCGAGTGGTAGCTTTCCCGGGGGCGGCTTTCCCGGGGGAAACTTTCCCGGGGGAGGTTTTCCCGGAGCGAGATCCCCGGACGCTGGCTTTCCAGGATCTTCAGGTTCAGCGGGAATGCGTGGAGGAATATCAGGGGCGATGCCGCCTGGAGGAGCCGGGCCAGGCTCGGGCGGTTTTCCCGGTGGTGGCGGCTTCCCCGGTGGTGGCGGTTTTCCCGGAGCGGGCATGGGAAACCAGCCACCGGCAATGCCAGAGATACCCGACTTTTCTGATAACAGACCGAGTGGATTTCCGGACGGGTCCACAGATTTCGGCGGAGGAGCTTCAATGCCGAGTGCTTTCACTGCCCCACCTGGGCCGCCGGAATTCCAGCCTCCGGGATTCGCATCGAACCCGCTGGCGGGGATGAGCATGTTCAATAACGTGCTGAAATGCGAACATTGTGGAGCTGAATTTCCTGCCAGCAGCGGCCTTGGCGAGGGCGATGACTGCCCGAATTGTACCGGAGGATCGTCATCGGGCGGCTCCAGTTTCCGTATGGGGCGGGGAGTGATCAAAGGTGTCGTGTTCCTGGTGATAGCCGTCGCGGGATTTGTGGGCTGGATTGTTAAGAAGGCCACGGGTTCAGCGTAAGTAAACGTAGAATGAGCCCATCTACCCCGTCCGTCGCCCCGCATTCCTAAGCCGCATTCGGTAGCGCGAACGGTCTCACAGAATCGCTCGGGCCAGATGGGGTCAGGCCACCGAGTTGAGGCGACGGATCCAGCTTCTTGACGCAGCAAGCCATACGCAAACCGGACGTCGTCATCCTTGGCCAGGGGCTCGCCGGCTCCGCGCTGGCCTGGTGCCTTCACTGGGCCGGTCAGCGGATTCTTCTCATCGATCGCGCAGAGTCCGTGACAGCCTCACGAATCGCCGCCGGTCTGATCACGCCGATCACCGGCCGACGTATGACAAAGGCCGGTGATTTCGAATTGCTGCTGAGCGAGGCAGAATCTTTCTATCTTCAGGTCGAGGCGGCAACGGGCCAGCACTTGCTGGCCAAACAGCCGGCTGCGCGATTCTTTCTCAGTGACGAAGAGCGAACGCTGTTTATTACAAAACGCTGGCCGCAGCAGCCGCCCGACGTCCGGCTGATCCGCGACGAAACCGGCGAGATATCGGGTTTTGAAATGCTCAATGCGGCCAGGCTGAATGTCACACAGTTTCTCAACGCCACCACGGACTACTTCACCGCACGACAGGAGCTGGTCACCGCAGGCGTCGATCCATTGACCGATATAGAAATATCGGGCGAAGGCGTCCGCATCGCGAGTCTGAACGTCAGCGCACCGATTCTGGTGTTCTGTCAGGGGTATCAGCCTCAGCAGAACCCGTGGTTCCCCAGTATCCCCGACGGAGCGTCGAAAGGAGAAATGCTCATCGTGTGTCTGAGGGGCCGGACAGACACGCGAGTCACGCATCAGGGCCTCTGGCTGGCCCCCGCGCACCAGTCGGCGGTGGCAGACTCGACGGCATCAGATTCGGGAAACCTGTTCCTCGCAGGAGCAACCTACGACCGCGCAGATCTGTCCCACACAGTGACCGCCGCTGCGCGAGAGGAGTTGATGCACGGGCTGGCGGAAATGGTCTCAGAGCCGATCGAAGTCCTCGCCCAGGTGGCAGCAGTCCGAGCCGGGATGAAGCAGGGCCGACCAGTTGTTGCCGTCCATGCGCAGCATCCTCAACTGGCGATCATCAACGGTCTTGGCTCCCGAGGCGCGCTGCTCGCTCCGACCTGCGCGAAAGAACTCGCCGCACGTCTGTTCAGCAGCCCGGGCCGTTGCGCGAACACTCCGGATCGGGCACGCCTTGCCGCACCACCATCCGCCATACGGAAAACAAAATCCCTCACGCAGCTGGCGCAGAGCATCATCCGGAGAGTGCTCAGACCTGGCGACTCAGCCATCGATGCCACCGCAGGAAACGGCCACGATACACTTTTTCTAGCGCAGCTTGTCGGCGAGACGGGAGCGGTGATCGCGATCGATCGACAGCCGGAAGCGATCGCTGCAACTCAGGGCAGGTTGTCGCAGGAGTGCATCGGCCATGTGACTCTTCGCCAGGCCGATCACAGCATGGAACTGAGACGGCTTGCCGACGAGCAAGTCCGGGCAAAGGCCATCATGTTCAACCTCGGCTATCTCCCGGGAAGCGACAAAACAGTCACGACTGCCGCCCAGTCAACGGTAACGGCTATACGCGCAGCGCAGGATCTTCTCGGTCCCGGCGGAGTGATGACGGTGATCGCTTATCGAGGCCACATCGGCGGCAAAGAAGAAGCATCTGCGATAGAAGATCTGATTTCGCGCCAGATGCTGGTCGCCGCAGCGGTGGATCGTATCGAGGGCGACCAGGAGAACGACACATCACCGGTGCTGTTCGTTTGGCGCAATACTGGCGTCGCGTAAACAGGGCATTCCAGCACGGAGTCACAGGGGCGTGGTGCATCAGAGAGAACAGCGGACAGGAATGTGCATCTTACGGGCGACCGCCGAGACTCATCCCGAACCAGTGGCGAAGGATCGTTTCACCGCAGACCGTGATGAATCCGAAAGCGATCGTTCCCAGCGCCGTTGATGTCAGAACGGTGGCGTACATCTCTGACATATCCATAGTCGCCATATTCCGCTGGATCAGGACTCCCAGACCCGGCTGGCCGGAGCCGACAAAGAACTCACCCACGATCGCGCCGACGATCGCGGCACCGCCGGCGATGCGGATGCCGGAGAGAAGGTAGGGCAGCGACGAGGGCACTCGCAGACGAATCAGCGTCTGCCAGCGCGTCGCACGATTCAGTCGAAAGAGATCCAGCAGGTTGGCATCGATCTGCAGCAGCCCGGTGGTCGTGCTGGTGATGATCGGAAACAGACTGATCACACACGCAACCAGTGTGATGCTGAAAAATCCCCGGCCAAAAGTGACAATCACGATCGGAGCGATCGCGATGATCGGAATCGTCTGCAGCAGGACGGCATACGGATAAAGCGCCCGGCGGATGAGACCGGACTGTGAGAACGCAAACGCCGTCATTGTCCCGACGAGAATGCTTAAACCAAGTCCGGCACCAGCCGCAAGGGCCGTCCGGCCGGCGGCGTGGAACAGGTCGGTCCTGATCTTAAACGCAGCCTTCGCGACCGCCAGAGGACCTGGCAGCAGGATCGGATGAATCCTGCCGAACGATACGACGGCCTGCCAGACCGCAGCAACCAGAATCAGCACAAACAACGGTGCCACGAGATCCGTCAGCCGGGGACGGTGGCTGAGGAACCGGGTTCCGGAAGTGTCTGGTGCGGAAGTCATAGTGAAGTCAGTGCGGGTATCATTGAAACAGAGCGGCGGTGAGCCAGCGAGTGCAGTCGCCGAAGGTCGCGGAATTCCGAAACTCAGCGTCTCGGTCGCCGGCCCAGTCGACGGCAACTTCCGTGGCGACCGCAGATGGCGACCCGGCCAGTACGAAAACGCGATCACTCAGAAAAACAGCCTCGTGCAGATTATGAGTGACCAGCACTGTTGTCAGAGCTCGGGCATCATGCAGTCGCCGGATGTCCTCCTGAAGTTTGAGTCGCAGCAGGTCATCGACGGCCGCAAATGGCTCATCCAGCAGAAGCACGGCAGGATCCGTGGCCAGCGCACGAGCCAGTGACAGCCGCATCTGCATGCCGCCCGAAAGTTGCGGCGGACGCTTGCGCGCATCGGCGGACGAGAGTCCGACCTGATCGAGCAATCGCGTGACCTGGTCACCGCTCAACTCGCGATCATGATTCATGTGCCCGAGTTCCAGCGGCAGCCGGATGTTCTGGGCGGCCGTCCGCCAGGGCAGGAGAGTCGGATGCTGGAACACAAAGCCGATTCGTGGCGTTTCGCCGTCACGAAGACTCTCATCCAGCGTCAAAATTCCTGCGGACGGACTCATCAGCCCGGCCAGCAGCCTCAGCAACGTCGATTTTCCGCAACCGGAGGGACCGACGAACGAAACAAATTCCCCTCGGTCCACCGACAGCGAGATGTTCGTCAGCACAGGTCGATCGCTGCCGGGAAAGCCGACGGAGACCTCGCGCAGGCCGAACGCAACATCGCCGCGGCGATCAGTCGACGAGTCGCCCAGGGAAGAAAGCTCGGCAGGTGAGGCACACATCGGGAGCAGCGTCAACAGAGGTCCAGGAAGTAGTCAGTCCGGGGTTTATACTGTACGC
>JANNGQ010000193.1:0-2523 GCA_031403975.1 Planctomycetota bacterium | reverse complement strand
AGCATCGGCGTTGCCTCGGTGGCCGTGCTGTTTCCGATCTCGGTGTTGCGTTCCGTCCAGGCAACTCAGTTAACCAACGCGGCCATTCTGAAAACAAATGCCGAAACACTGCTGCAGATGCGGTCGGAGCTGGTGTTCGACCCGGACGGTGACGGTAATTTCGAAGAGCATGTGGGTCGAACGGAGGAACTGCAATATATCGTGGATCCTGGTGGCTATTTTGAAATGGCAACCGGGGCGGCATTTTCGACGTTCGCCTATTCGACGTACCCTTGGCTGAATGGAACTGTTCCGACAGACCCGAACGACAGTGCGTCGCGAGGTGGTGCGGATTGGTTCGGGAATGTCGACACGGACCTGGACGGTGTTCCGGAGCCGTTTGCCTTCCTGCCTCGTTACGATGGCGGTATTCGGACGGGAACAATCTCCGCGACGTTTACAAACGGCTTTCAGCCACAGGGTGGTGATCCCGAAGAAGCCCGGGCTTTGCGTTCTCTGGGTGCCACGCTGTCAAAACTGGGCGATGCCTGGGACACGCAGTTTGAAGGATTCCCGGAAGAATTTGTGTTCAGCGACGGATCGACGGGAACGACGGCGACTGCCGCGGCTGCGATCGTCGGTGTCACATTCGCGGTCGATGCGGATCTCAGTGCTGTACCCACGGCCAGTTCCATGGTGCCTCGATTGCCGGGACGCAGATCATTCCGGATCCTGAGACCTGCCGGGCGGTCATCTTTTCTGCCGACGGAAATTTCAGTGTTGCGTTGCCGTTAGTGATGACGCTGCCCATCGCAGGTGCCCCGGCCGGTGTCTGGACGGAAGACACGAATTTCAGCGGAGCCCTGGATGCTGGCGAAGATCTGAATTTTAACGGTTCGGGAGATGGACGTACGCTGCCTCCGCAATTCGTCAATCCTGTCACTGGCAATTTCGAAATCGGCCGAGTCCTGCTGCAGTCGTCCCGAACGCATGACTACAACTGGCTGCTGACAGTCCGGCGTGGCCGCGACGGACAGGCGCGCGGTGTGGACGTTGTCATTACGCACAACAAGAGTATCACGCCGGACGACGAGCGGCTGTATACGGCAGAGTTTTTGTCGGGCGCTTATGTAATCAGCGTTTTTCAGGATGGCGGAATGAATGCCGCCGGTGAGATTGCCGAACCCGCGTTACGTAAGTCCGGATACGTTCTGGATGTCGAGAATGCCCGATGGTATCGCATCCTCGACTATCAGGAAGTGAAGGGACTGCCGATCGGAGCTGCGACGGGTGATGGCTACCGGATCACTCTGGAAACTCCGATCCTGGAATCATCCGCCGCCGGTCAGGCCATGTTCCTGCCAGGCGTCGTGGACGTGAATCCGAAGGGCACCATTCCAATTCCGAGCAATCTGTAATCGACGAGGCCTTTGACATGCGCCGGTCCAGAAAAAAGCGACTCGTCCGACGTCCGGTCGTCCGGTCAGCGTTTACGCTGGTTGAGATGCTGGTGTCCGTCGCGCTGGTGCTGATGCTGATGACGATGTTTGCCTCGATTTTTCAGATCGCGACGGCCAGCATGGCCAAGCAGCGGGGCATCTCCGAACAGGACCAGCGGGCGAGGATTCTGTCGACCGTGGTGCGCAAGGATTTTCAGCATCGCACGTTCCGCTATCCGCTGGCGTTTTATCCCGGTGAGAACTCTGCGACATCACCCACATCGTTCGGCAAGCGTGCGGGGTACCTCTACATCTCCACGAACGATCCGAACACCGGGCTGGATGATCTGATTCAATTGACCGTCAGTGCCAACATCCTTTCCGAAGATACTGATGCGACTCCGTATTTCGGACGAGCGGCAGCACTTTGGGATATGTCTGCAGATGTCGTCGCGGATCCGGATTACTCCGGTTCCGGCGATCTGCGGCGAGGTTCGCTGTACACGCACATGAATCAGCCGGAGACCGATGACGGCACGTTTTCTTCCAACTTCACAGGCAGTTCCACGTTCGCTGAGATCTCCTATTTCATTCGTCGCGGGAGTCTGTATCGCCGTGTGTCGCTGGTTCGAGAACCATTGAACGTTGCGGGCAAGGAACTGGGGCCGCAGCCGACGACAGCGTTTGGAAATGATTTTTTCAGCGACTTTGGTCCCGTGTTCCCGGTTTCAGAGTTCGAAACACGAAATGATTTCTTCCTGCACTTCGATTATTCCGCCGTGCGGATCGGCGGTGTTCCGGTCTTCGTCGGCAGTCGTTCGCTTTCGAACGAATCTGAATCGGCGGCACCTGACACGCTCGCCAATCCGGCCATGCGATTCGGGTTCGATCCGGCGACCGGACGATCCCGCGAACACACTGTGGTTCCGGCAGTGGGCCCTTCGATCTTTTTGGGTCGGTTCACTCAGGGTGAGACATCGGCGCTGAACTTCAATGCACCGCAGGCGACCTGCCGGATTGAAATGAATCCTCCGGTGCCGGACAGTCCGGATGATCCGGATGACGGAGACAGCACGACTCTTCTGGGTAACGGCAATCCGTTTGA
>JANNGQ010000192.1:0-6728 GCA_031403975.1 Planctomycetota bacterium | reverse complement strand
CCCACGTCGAGACTCGCGGCTTTGAACGGGCGGATCCGCTATTCGCTGCCGCAGGACAACAGTGGACATCAATCGATTGCCGAACGAGTAGACTTGCGACGGGCAGCGTTCTAGAACTTGCGCTGGCCACGAAACGCAGATTGTCAGACTTCGATCTGAGCCCACAGACGTGCTGCAGGCGCCCCGGCACGAATCGTTTGGCGCGGCTCCGGATGCAACGGCAGCTGTGCTGAGAGCTGCGTCGTTTTGTCCGGAGCTCCTGGCGAAGTACCTTCGGGATCGTCAGGATATACAGCATCAAGGCCTGCGGCTCAGTGGCAGAAATGTAAGCGTCGCATCAGTCACCCCGCGGAGTACCGTTCGCTGATGTCCGCAGAATCCGGAATGCGACTGCCGCACATTCTCTATTTCTCGACCCTCCGCAACTGGCTGAGAGTGATCTGGCGTTACGGCGGACATATTGAAAAAGGGCATCGGCAGAAGGCCGTGCGGATCACACTGTTTGTGATTGCGACGATCCCGATCCGACTGTTTGAACGGTTGCTGTTCGGACTGTCGATCCGGCGGCACCGACTGTCTGCTCCTCCGGTTTTCATTATCGGCCACTGGCGGAGTGGTACGACGAACATGCACAATTTGATGCTGCAGGATCCCCAGTTCGCCAGCGTGACGATGCTGCATTGTGCTATCCCGGCAGGGTTTTTGACCTGGGAGTGGCTGGCGCGCCGGATACTCAGCCGGCGACTGCCGAAGAGCCGCCCGATGGACGCCGTTCCACTGGGGATCGACGAACCGATGTCGGAAGACTTTGCGCTCGCCGGACTGACGCACATGAGTCACTATCTGAACTATTTCTTTCCGCAGATTGCCGAACGAACGTTTCGCGAAACTGTGCTGTTTGAAGAAGTCAGTCAAAGAGACATTGCTCACTGGTCAGGCTACTACGAATACCTGTTGCGCAAAGTGTCGTACGCCCGCGGCGGCAGGCGACTGCTCCTGAAGAACCCGCCGAATCTCGGTCGCATCCCCGAAGTTCTGAAGTTGTATCCGGATGCGAAGTTCATTCACGTTTACAGGAATCCCTGTATTGTGCATGCCTCTACCGTGAAACTGATGAATCGCTTCATGGAGAACCTCGCGTTTCAGACTCATGATCCTCGGCAGGTTGAAGAGTTCATTTCCAGGCGCTATCACCTCATTCTGCAGAAGTGGTTTCAGGACCGCCCGCAGATCCCTGTGGAAAACCTGATTGAATTGCGCCACGAAGACATCATCGCAAGGCCCGTGGAAATCATAGAGGCCGTCTATCGGCAATTCGGCCTGTCGAACTGGTCTGCCATGCATCCGAGACTGCTTGCCTATTCGGAGACACTGACCGGCTATCGCAACAACGAATACATCTTTGAGACGGACTATCTTGACCGCATTCGACCGTACCTCGAACCAATCGCCGCGCGGCTGGGCTATGACTGGTGCGGTGTTGGCTGAAGTATTCTCTACAGTGTTGTCAATTCCCCCCGTGGGGCTGGCTTCCAGCCGGCCTTCTTCAGACAAACGCCGCGGCCCGCCCGGGCGTTGTCAGAGATATTCAGGTTCAATTCTGCCGCGCTTCACTTCAGGAAGCTGAACTCCATGCGAATGACCATTGCCCTGGGATTGATACTGCTGCTGTCATGCGGAAACATTCACGGTGCCGAGTTCCGCTCGGGAGCCGCAATGCGGATTATCACTCCGGATCCGCTGCTGCCGATATCCGGTGGCGTCGGTGAACCAAACGCTGTCACTGAGAAACGCGGCGAACTGACAGCGCGGGCAATGGTATTCAGTGATGGAAAGTTGACGATCGCTGTGGTCGGAATTGATGTGCTCGGGTTTCCGTCAGTCCTTGGAGATCGAGTCCGGAAACTTGTACCTCGGTTGTCCGGAGAAAACATTCTGATCGGTGCCACACATACTCACAGCGCGCCGGACTGCTATGGATTTCCCCTGCCCTCGGGAGGATTTACGGGCGATCTGAACTACATGAATCAGGTCTGTGAAAATGCGGCGGCAGCCGTGAACGAAGCGATCGACAGGCTGCAGCCGGCGACACTGAAGATCGGCAGCGGCAAAGCGGCTGAACGAATCGCTTATAACTACTATGCGCCCCAGCTGTACGATCCTCGGATGGATGTGATTCAGACACTGGCTTCGGACGGGAAAGTGATAGGCACCCTCGTCAATTATGCCATCCACCCGGAAGTTCTGGGCAGCGAAGCGGGGATCATCAGTCCGGACTGCATCGGCCCCATGTGCGATCAGATCGAAGAGCGGCTTGGCGGAATGGCACTTTTCATGAATGGTGCTCAGGGAGGCATGGTGACGGCCGACAACCGAGATTTTTCTAAGCCCGGTGATCCTGTTCGAGGCGTAACGCCGGACCTGCGAACGTGGGACGAGTGTCTGCGGATCGGACATTTGATGGCGGGCGAAGCGGAACGCATCGTCGGCAAAGTTGATGTGCAGGAGCAACCCGAAGTGCGGAACACAACCAGGCGTGTTGAGTTTCCAGTTGAATCCGCCATGATGCGAGCCATCGTGGCGGGGTCGCCGTTGAAGTATCCTCACACCGACGATTTCCGAATCTCTGTGCAGGTCAATCTGCTGACACTCGGGAATGCTCAGATCCTCACAATTCCAGGCGAAGCGTTGCCGAATATCGGCTTTTATCTGAAGCGCAAAATGAAGGGCGATCACAATCTGTTGTTCGGGCTGACAAACGATGCGTTCGGTTACATTCTGACCAAGGTCGACTACGGCAGTTTTGAACGGTATTCCTACATTTCCCGAACGAGTCTGGGAGAAATGACCGGGGAAATCCTGATTGAAAACGCCATGCAGATGATTGAGCAGTCTCCTGAACTGCCTCAGTAGACCTGTAACGTTTTCTACTTCCTGCTGCCCCGATGACCGAACCGCCAACAGACCCCAAACTACGCCCGCCAACTCCGTAAGGCGACTGTCGGATGAGTCGCGATTCCTCGTGGGGCAGGCTTCCAGCCTGCCTGGACTTTAGGATTCGCATGTGTTTTTGATTTGACGAGGCTGGCTGGCAGCCAGCCCCACGATAAAACCGACCGTCCCTGAGTGATTCTGGGGGGACCATCGTCAGGTTCATGGGCATGTCGGTGAACGCTGACGCTTGGCAGACGTTTCCTGTCAAAGAACCGACGCCGCAGGGTTGCCGCAAAGAAATCTGGCTGTCATCATCTGAACGTCGGGCCGTCATTGGTCGGCAACGAACGCAAGTTCCTCTTTCGAAGGACATCGGCAGAACGACATGAAAACCCGCCTATCGATCATGATGTTTCTGGAGTTCTTCATCTGGGGTGCCTGGCTGCCGGCGAGCTTTGGCTTCTTCGGCAGCGGGGCTCTCAACTTCACTGCCACGAAAAAGCTGTTCGGTCTGGATATTGCCTGGCAGGAGATGGGACTCACAATGGCCTTTCCGGTCTCGGCCATCATCGCTATGTTTTTTGCAAATCAGTTTGTGGACCGGAAGTTTGCCGCCGAGAAATTCCTCGCCTTCAGTCACCTGATCGGCGGTCTGGCGATGCTTGGTTTCGGGTATTTGTCATGGTCATCGTTTCAGGGTGCCGAACCGTCAGTACCAAGTTATTGGCTGTTTTTCGGATGCATGCTCGTCCACTGCCTGTTCTATGTACCGACAATCTCTGTCACGAACAGCATTGCGTTCGCCAATATCAAGGACGCACAGAAAGACTTCGGACCGATACGACTCTGGGGCACAATCGGCTGGATCGCCGCTGCATGGCCTTTCATATTCATACTGCTGGACTGGGAAAAGATCCCTGCCATGAACCAGGTTGGCGGATTCGTCAAATGGCTCGGGACCGCATTTGCGACTCAACAGTCCGGGCAGGCTCTGAATGAGGGAATCAGCTGGGCGTTTCTGACATCCGGAATTGCTTCGCTGTGCCTTGCGGCGTTCAGTCTGATGTTGCCTCACACACCACCGAAGCCGGTGACGGCAGGTCACACGAGTCCGGCGTGGCTCGAGTCAATGAAGTTGCTCAAGCATCCGTTCCTGTTTGTGCTTTTCATTGTGACTCTGATCGATGCGACCGTGCATGACGGCTTCTTTTTCTTCGCGTTCAAGTACCTGAAAGACGTCGGTGTTCCAGGCAACTGGGTTCAGGCGGCAATGAGCATCGGTCAGGTGGCAGAGATTGCGACGATGGCATTCCTTGGTCTCGTGCTTAAGCGGCTGGGATGGCGTTACACAATGATTCTTGGGATCCTGGGTCATGCCGCGCGATTCTCGATCTTTGCATTCTTTCCTGATCCGAGATGGGCCGTCGCGGTCAACGTGTTGCACGGAATCTGTTACGCATTTTTCTTCGCGACACTCTACATACTCGTCGATGAAGTGTTCCCGAAGGATGCCCGCACGAGTGCTCAGGGACTGTTCAACTTTCTGATTCTTGGTCTGGGTCCGATCATCTCGCGGTTTCTGTGGCCAATGCTGCGAGATCGCTACGCAACCGTCACCGTCGTCAATGGAGTAACGGTCTATGGCGATCCCCTCAACTATCGCGAGCTGCTTCTGTATCCAGCAGGAGCGGCACTCGTTGCGGCCATCCTGCTGCTGCTGTTCTTCCATCCGCCGAAGAACAGCGGGGCTTAATCACCTGCGAGTGTGAGCGATTGCAGAGGTCCGAGCCATGCCGCAGCATTCAACATCCGAAGTCACGGGCATCATTGTCGTCGACCACGGTTCGCGACGACGCGAGAGCAACGAAATGCTGCATGTCGCGACCGCACGGTTTGCGGCTCAGTCAGAGTTTGCGATTGTGGAGCCGGCTCACATGGAACTGGCTGAGCCCACGATTGCTCAGGCATTCACAAACTGCATCCGTCGCGGCGCGAGGCGGGTGCTCGTGTTTCCGTATTTCCTTTCACCCGGTCGCCACTCGACCGAAGACATTCCGGCACTTGTCGCCGCTGCTGCAAAGGCCTTTCCGGATGTCTGCTGGCTCATAGCGGCTCCGTTCGGGCTTCACCCGGGAATGAGTGACATTATGAACGACCGCATCCGGCACTGTCTGCAGTCTTCAGAACAAGCATACCCGCTCATCTCCCGCAACTCCGAGATTGGCGCCCAGTTCCCTCGGGCAGGAGGACTGTCGGATTGATTAGAGCGATTCCTTTGTGGGGGCAGGCTTCCAGCCTGCCGGGCCTGGGAAAAACGCAAGGGTCTTTGAACCGACGAGGCAGGCTGGACGCCTGCCCCACGAAAAGGTGGTGCCCTTCACGACGTTGTCCGGGGCACGTTCAGCAGAAATGCGCGCCCTTGATGTTGACGTAGACAGCGTACAGTGACTGGCTGGCCGTCATGAAGAGGCGGTTGCGTTTTGTGCCGCCGAAACAGACGTTGCCGCAAATCTCGGGCAGCAGAATCTGGCCGATGCGGGTACCGTCTTCCCCGGCAAAAATGTGAACTCCGTCGTAGCCCTCCCCGACCCAGCCGGCGCTGGCCCAGATGTTGCCGGCTGTGTCGCAGCGTATACCGTCGGCGAATCCGGCTTTGGTCGTCCCGTCGGGCATGACCAGGTTCATCGAGGCAAATTCTCTGCCGTTGGCAAGCGTCTTGTCGTTGACGACATCCCAGACTTTAATGTTCTTCGGCACGTCCTTGTCTTTGTAATGCGACGCACCGGTATCGGCGGCGTAGAGCAATTTGTAGTCAGGCGAGAAGCACAGACCATTCGGCTTGAAGATGTCATCTGCCACCTTGTGGAGCTTGCCGGTGCCGGCGTCGATGCGATAGATGGCTTCTTTCTGAAAAGGCTGCACCGAGCCATTGCTCACGAGTTCACCTTCATAGTCCATCAGTGCTCCGTAACCGGGATCGGTGAACCAGATGTCTCCGTTCGGATGGACGACTCCGTCATTCGGAGCATTCAGCGATTTGCCGTTGAACGAGTCGGCCAGGACAGTTCGCGTTCCGTCGTTTTCGTAACGCGCGACTGTGCGCGACAGGTGTTCGAACGAGATCTGTCGTCCCTGAATGTCAAACGTGTTGCCGTTGCTGTTATTGGCAGGATTACGGAACACGCTCGTGCCCGCGTCCAGCACGCACCGCATGCCCACGTTCAGCGCCTGCACGCCAGACGCGGTCACCACCACCTCAGTGGCCGGGTCGATCTCCACGCCATGCCGCGCTTCATAGTGATCGGCAATCGCGCGCCGCAGCGAAGGCAGCCCCGCGTTCTCCGTGTAGTAGGTATATCCGTCGCGCAGCGCCCGATGAGCGGCCTCTTGAATAAACGCGGGCGTCGGCAGATTCGACTCGCCGAAATGCATCCGCAGCACGCCGTCGCCCATTGCCATAGCGATGTCGGCGATGTCCCGAATCCGCGAGTGCGGCACCGCAAGCGCCGACTCAGCCACCCGTGCCATTACCGCTTCGGCCGCGAGGTCATCAATTCCTCGATGTTCACCAGCTCCGTCGGGTATCGCCCCGTGTAGCAGGCGTAGCAGTAGCCGCCGTCCTCATCCGAAACGGCCTTGCTCAGGTTCTCCAGCGACAGGTACGCCAGAGTGTCCGCGCCAATGAACTGCCGGATCTCTTCAATAGATTGATTCGCCGCAATCAGCTCGCGCTTGGTCGGCGTATCCACGCCGTAGAAGCCTTCGCAATGCCCTGGATAAGTTTAAAAAAATGT
>JANNGQ010000191.1:0-5278 GCA_031403975.1 Planctomycetota bacterium | reverse complement strand
CGACCCCATCCAGCTCGGCTGGATGGTGAAGCTGATGGAGAGCTAGCCCGCGACGACACGCAACGCCACCCATTCTTGCTGCATTCCCGCCTTCGGCGGGAATGCAGCAAGAATGGGTGGCGTTGCGTGTTGTCGCGGGCTAGCTCTCCATCATCTTCACCATCCAGCCGAGCTGGATGGGGTCGTCAAGGAGAACCCTGGGACAGTCGAACTAATGAGGTGAGTCAGTCTTTGATTCCGACGGTACCAGCCAGACGTCGGCGGCCATTCCGGGACGCAGCCGATCGTGTTTGTCATCCAGCGAGACCTTGATACGGAAGACCTGTTTGGACCTTTCTTCCGGTGTCTGAACATTCCCCGGCGTGAACTCTGCCTGTCGCGAAATGAACGTGATCTTTCCGGTGAATTGTTCGCCTGGGAAACTGTCAATCGTCACAGCCAGCGGTTCGCCGATCTTCAGGGCGAGTCGGTTTTCAGGAACGTAGGCTCTGACCCAGAACCGCGACGCATCCATGAGTGAGATCACCGGCGCGTTGGCTCCGACGAGATCTCCTGAACGCAGCTCCATGGCTTCGATGGTCCCGTCTGCGGGAGCCTTGATCAGCAGTTCCTCGATCTGCCGTTGCACGGCCCTCAAGTTCGCTTCAGCCGCAGCGGCTGCAGCCTCCGCTTCCGCGACCTCCTCTGTACGATAACCATTCTTACGCAGCAGCCACACCTGGTTCGCCCCGTCGAGTTGAGCGGCTGCCTCCGCCAGATCTTCGGGCCGGGTGCCCCGCTGCAGTTTCTTGAGTTCCTCACTCCGAACGTCCTGGGTTGCCCGAGCCAGCCGCAATTCGGCCGTCGCCTGATCGAGATTCGCTTGAGTGCTGGATTCCCTGGCGAACAGGGTCTCGGCACGCTGGTAGCTTGTCTTCGCCAGTTCATATTCCGATTCGGCCTGTTCAAACAGCGCCTGCGCCGCGGCGATGTCTTCCATTCGTGGTCCGTTGGTGAGCTTTTCCAGGACTGCCGCCAACTGGTCATAATGTGCCTTCGCCTGCGCAATCTCTTCCGAGCGGAATCCCGACTTCAGTTTATCACGCACGGCGGCAGCGCGGGCCAGCTGAGATTCCGCCTCCGCCAGCAATTCTTCGAGTTGAAACGGCTCCAGTTCGACGAGCAAGTCGCCGAGGAGCACAGCCTGTCCTTCTGTGACATGCACGCGCCGGACTCGTCCTCCCACGCGCGACCCGATCCGGATTTCATCGGACTCGATGAATCCGGAGACGTGGTGTGGCTCGCTGCGTCGCTGGCTGTAAGTCAACACGGCCACCAGTGACACCGCCAGCACGGCCATTCCCACCAATCGATTATCCATGTTGCGAATACTCCGGTCGGCAGCAGATCATTGCGCTGGCAGTCTTCATCAAACCGGCACTTCATGCAACCGGCATCCAACGCCGTGGAGGATTCTTGTAGCCGGATTCGTGAGAATTCGGGGATGATCGGGTGCCTCCGAAGTCTCACGACTCCGGCTACGAACCCATCCCTGCATCGGCCGTTGCGGATTGAAGCACTATTCCGATTTCTCGACAGCGATTCCGAATTGCGACCGGTATTTGGCAAGTGCTGCGGCCCGGGCTTCGTCGTCATTGAATCCGAGCGAGTCAATGACAAAGAACGTCTCGTCGGAAGCTCGTACGGGGATGCCGAAGTCATCCGGGCGGGCGTCTCGCAGATGGATGGCAACGGACAGGGCCACATCGCGAGTCTGAACGGAGAAGTTGCCGCCTACGTTGCGTCCCGGGAGCAGCCTTTGAACAGACTGGCCTCGCGGAGGCCACACGGTGGCGGTCGTTTCCAGCAGCGATTCCACCAGAGAAAGGTCATCGGGATCGTTCAGTCGGGCGAGACACATCAGTGAGAGGAACATGTCCGGTCGGCGAGACTGAGCTGCGATGATGCGCTGCGCGATGGAACGTCCGACGGGAAGCTCATGACGAATCGAAAACAGCAGCGGGCGGTCTGCAGCGATCCCCGGACGATTCAGCCACTCACTTGCGATCGCCGTGACAATCTCCGAATGAACGCCATCGGTCACAACCCTGTCAAATCTCGGGTCATCCAATGCGTCGGAGATATTGGCTGAGGTTGCCCGGATCAGCCTCGTTTCGGGTTCACTGCCGAGCAGCATCAATGCGATACAGGATGCGATCGGGAATTCATCTTCCGCACGACCGTTGCACAGTTTTGAAAACTCCGAGCTTCTGGATTCGAGTGCTGCGGGAAGTTCGCGCGGAGTGAACAGGCGCGCTGCGAACAGACTTCGTTCGGCGAGAAGGAGTTCATGAAAGACGGTCAGTGCGTCTTTATCTGTTCCTGCCAGCGCTGAGAAGCGATCCCATTGAGGCAGTGAGGCGGCAGTCTCCAGCGTCAGACCCTGCCCGAGAGCATCCAGCCGATCATCAAACAATCGCTTACGGAGCTGTGTCAGGATCAGTTGCAACCGAGTTGCTGTTTCTCCCGTCGCTGTGGCAAGTGCGGACTCAAGTTCAGGTACCGCATCGGCTTCGAGTTTCAATAGATCGGACGTCGCCCTTTGTCGTTCAGAAAAGCTCGTCGACCCCAAGTGACCGACGAGTTCCCGAACGGCCGCTTCAGGGTCACCCGTTCTCGTCGCCGTTTTTGATTCATCCTGCGCAAATGCGCCGGTGTTGGCGACGATCAGAATCGTCAGCAATGATGCTGGCAGCAGGATGGCAGGCGGTAGGAACATCAAAAGGCGGATCTGACTCGACGATCGTTGACAGGTGAAGGGGACTTTAGTGTGTCAGTATTTCCCCGGAGATTCCGTAAGTTCGGCCATTTTCACGCTTCTGGGAGACGGAAAGGCACTCGAATCCTATCGCCGTTCCGGGAACGCGATCCCGTGAGTTCTCGATTTCCCGCCATTCGAGTGATGAATGACCGGAAAAACCGGCAGAATTGAGTGTAAGTTGCCCGACATGAAGAATCTGTTTCGAAAACTCCTCGGGGACCGAGGCGAGCAGTCGGCAGTGAAGTTTCTGCGGCGGCAGGGATACCGGATCCTGGCCACCCAGCACCGCAATACTTTCGGTGAGATCGACATCATCGCTCAGGACGGCGAAACGACCGTCTTTGTCGAAGTCAAAACGCGGACGTCAGCGGAAGCCGGTCAGCCGTTTGAAGCTGTTGACCGTCGTAAGCAGGAAAAACTGACCCGTGCTGCGCTCGGGTGGCTGAAAAAACAAAGGAAACTTGAGCAGCCGGCTCGCTTCGATATTGTTTCGATCGTCTGGCCGGAAGGCGGCGGCGACCCCGAACTGCAGCACTTCCGCAATGCATTTGAATCGACCGGTCACGGGCAGATGTTTTCGTAGACCAGCGGCAGGACTTTTTTTCGTAACCACGTTCGTCAGAATTCGGGTCGCACACACTCGAACGCAATGTCAGTCCAGAGTTGCCTGTTCACCGGTGCGAAGGATGTCAATCACCTCCGCGGCAGTTGCGGCGGTTCGCAGGCGTTCGGGGATGAACTCACTTTCGTCCAGCAGAGTTGCAATCACGGCCTGGAGTCGCTGGTGAACCCGCGGTTGGCCGGTAGGTGTCAGCAGCACGAACAGCAGATGAGCGCGCTCGGTGGTGCCCCGGTACGGAATGCCGTTTTGCGAACGGATCACCATCACGATGGCTTTCTGCAGTCCCTGCAGTCGGGCATGAGGCATCCCGAGGTGTCGGCCGAGATACGTTTCGATCAGCCGCTCTCGCTCTTCTACAGCGCGCACGACTTCATCGCGCGGAATCGGGAGTGATTCCGGCTTCATCTGAAACAGTGCTTTCCTGACCGCTTCAATTGTGCTGTCGGCTTCAATGTTCAGATGAACTCGGTCTTCGAGCAGTGCATCGGAAAGATGCACTGGTTCTTCGTCCTCGAATTCGTCACGGATCGTGCCGACGATTTCTTCGATGACGTCCTCGAGCGTCAGAAAACCGGTCCAGACTCCTTTCGAATCTTTCACCAGGGCCGCATGAATGCGCTTCTTCTGCATTTCGGCCAGCACTGATTCCAGAATCGCCGTTTCCTCAACGGAAATAACCGGGCGGAGAAGTGATTTGAGATCCTTGCCGGGGCCACCTGTGAACAACAGGTCCTTAAGATGAACGATCCCCAGCGGGACGCTTTCCGTCTGATCAAACAGCGGATAGCGGCTGAAACGGTAACGGCGGGCAATCTGCAGATTTTCGTCCCACGAGTTCGCTGTGCTCATACAACGCACCTGTGAGCGGGGCCGCATGGCATCTCGCACCGTCAGCTCGCCAAGATCGAATACATTTTCCAGGAACAACAGCCGACGGAAGGACATTGTTCCCGTTGATTGCGACTGATTCAGCAGAATCCTGAGCTCGTCTTCACTGTGTGAGTCGTGCTGCGATGACTTGCCGAGTCCCATGACCCGCAGCAGATAGTTGGCCGAACCGTTCAGCACCCACAACGGCATGATGAACAGCGTCCGGAAGACTCGCAGGGGAGGTGCCGTCAGCAGTGCGGCCCGATCAGTACGCCGAATCGCAATCGATTTCGGAATCAGTTCACCAATCAGGATGTGGGCATAGCTGACCAACATGTAGCTGATCGCAAATGCGACGGCGTGAGCTGTCAGAAACGCCACCTGTGCCTGTTCCGGGAACATTCCCGTGAACTTCAGAACGGGCTCAACAAAGCGCACGACGGCAGGTTCGGCGACGAATCCCAGGCCGATCGATGTAAATGTGATTCCCACCTGACAGACCGACAGGTATTCATCGAGCTTGTCCTGAACATGTTTTGCCGCGCCGGAACCGCGAACGCCGTCGTCTGCCAGTTCGCGAACTCTCGAAGGCCGCATTTTTACCGCGGCGAACTCGGCCAGAACAAAGAATCCGTTCAGCAGTACGAGCAGGACTGCCAGGAACAGATACACGATTTCCATAGAAAGTTTGCCTCGGGATGCAAAAAGTCGCTGACATCATTTTAGAGGCTGACTCGGGAGTTACCAATCAATGACCACATTGTGAGAATGTGGCCGCTGCTACTGTGCGATCGCGCGGCCAACGGGGCTGAGGACTGTCGGATTAGTCGTAGGGTAGGCTTCAGCCTGCCAGTTTCATCGCGAAAACAACACGATCGGGAGGATATCGGCAGGCTGAAGCCTACCCTACGACTAATCCGACAGTCCTCAGCCCCGTTGGCCGCGCGATCGCACAGTAGCAGCGGCCACATTCTCACAATGTGGTC
>JANNGQ010000190.1:0-2667 GCA_031403975.1 Planctomycetota bacterium | reverse complement strand
AGCGGTTCAAGTTGGAGAGGAAACAAATCATGATTCAGATGCAAAGTGTCCTGGATGTGGCCGACAACACCGGTGCGCGCGCCGTCATGTGCACGGCCTTGCCGACCAGTCCGATGTCCGGCGTGTACGGCCTCGCACAGCCGTTCGGACAGCCGGTCATATGTACGGCAATCTTGTCCGAGTGCATCCCGAGTTTCGCAATCACCGCGTCCAGATCATCAATGATCCCCGGAAGTGCCCGCTCAGATTCGGTGATCGACAGGCCGCAGGTCGGAAACGCCGGACAGGCGATGGAATAACGGCGGATCAACGACAGCTCTTCGGCACTCTTGATACCATGTTCGGCCATGATCCGGTTGATCTCGGCCTTGTCCTTTGGATCGATGTCACACAGGATCACGCTCTGCAGTGCCGTCAGTCGAGTGTCCATGCCAAACCGACGCAGGAGGATTCGCAGGCCCGTTTTGATCCTGAGGTGGCCTTCGTCTTTGATGCGGCCGTTTTCGATGTTGATGCCGAGGAACAGATTCCCGTCGCCCTGTTCGTGCCAGCCGATGTGATCGTCGACACCCGTGACGTCTGCAGGATGAGGATCGGGAAGAGTCTGGCCGAAATACTGTTCGACGGTCGCTTTGAATCTCTCCAGTCCCCAGTCAGCGATCAGATACTTGAGCCGGGCTCGCTTGCGGTCTTCTCTGTTGCCAAAGTCACGCTGAACTTTGACCACGGCTTCGCTGACTCCAATGACCTGATCGGGTGACACGAACGCCATTCGCAGGGCCAGTGCCGGAAAAGTCTTTTCAGCCGACGGAGTCCGTCCCATGCCACCGCCGACCAGGACGTTATATCCGATGATGCGGCCGGACTCGACGACTGCCATCAGACCAAGATCCTGCGTGTAGAGGTCCACGCAGTTGTCCTCGGGAAGACCGACCGCCATCTTGAATTTGCGGGGCAGATAGCGAGGTCCGTAGATCGGTTCTTCAACGGGTTTGAATTCAGTGACGTTGACGCCTTCGCTCTCAGCATCGCCGTCATCCTTCAGCCAGATGTCAAAATACGACGTCGTTTTCGGCTTGAAATGATCGGCCAGCTCCTGTGACAGCGCCTGAATCTTGTCATGAATCGGATTGTTCCTGTATGGCGCCGGGCACGCCATGACGTTGCGGTTGACGTCTCCGCAGGCGGCGAACGTCGTGAGCTTGATGTCATTGATGCCCCGGATGGATTCCTTGAGATCGCTCTTGAGGACGCCGTGCAGCTGAAATCCCTGGCGGCTGGTGATCCGCAAAGTCCCGTTGGCCAGCTTTTCGCAGAGTTCCAGCTCTGCCAGGAACTGAGCCGCCGAAACGCGGCCTCCCGGAACCCGGGTTCTCACCATGCACGAGTATTGCTTGCCTTTGGCTTTGCCGTCTTCTCCCTTCGCCTTGCGTGTATCGCGGTCGTCCTGCAGATAAGAGCCGTGATGCTTCAGCAGCGTCGCCGCGTCGTCAGAGAAATCCTGCCTGTCGTTCAACAGTTCTTCCGCGAGTGTTCCGCGCAGCTGGTGTGAGGCGTCTTTCAGCAGTTCGATCTTGCTGACTTTCGGAGCGTCGGACATCGGGAGCAGTTCCGGGGAGAGAAATCAGGTTCGGGGACGCAAATCACGATACCGTCCGGCGAATCTGAGCAGGACACGTCGACAGCGATTCTAGGAGCGGGCGTTTTCCTTGAACAGCCGTTTCCTGGCCGACATTCCCGGCCGGGGGAATGACACCCTGAAGCCCTCGCTGACGCTTCGGTTTACAGAGCGAGTACCGTCGCGCATCCGGCACCGGATCGACATCTACGGGGATTCGCGTCCGGGAAGTACAGGTGCTGTTTTCAGAATCCCGATCACCTGATCGCGCAGTGCGGGAGTTACGGAAACACCGTCACCGCCTGAGACCGTTTCGGCGCCCTGCCAGTCTGTGCAGTAACCACCCGATTCTCTGAGAAGCGGAATCAGGGCCGCGATATCCCATGGTGACATCAGCGGATCAACGGCGATTTCTGCACGACCGGTGGCAACCATCGCGTGACCGTAACAATCACCCCAGCCGCGAGCCACTTTGATTCGATCCATCAGACGAACGATCACGTCAAAACGCCCCGTGGATCGCCAGTGAGTCGGTTCGGTGAAAACTAAGCGGGCATCCTTCAATTCTGTGACCTGGCTGACCGTCGTTCGCCGAGGTGCCGTATTGCCGATCTGCCACCAGCAGCCAGTTCCGTCAGCCGCATAGACGACTTCGTTCAGCGCCGGAAAGCGGCAGACACCGGCAACCATGCGGCCGGCAGACTCGATGCCGATCAGCGTGCCGAATAGTGGCACCCCGTGTATGAACGACTTTGTGCCGTCGATGGGGTCGATAATCCAGCGGAATCCGTTACGGCTGTCGACACTTTCAAACTCCTCACCGAGAATCCCGTCCTGAGGGAACTGTTCGGCCAGCATGCGTCGCATCAACTGTTCGGCATCCCGGTCGGCGATGGTGACCGGGGATTGGTCCGATTTGGATTCCACCAGCAGACCGTCAGCCTGATAATGCCTGAGAATCAGATCCGAAGCGCGGGACGCCATCTGAAGTGCGAACTGCAGGCGGTCAGCGAAATGTGACATTAAACTGGGATCTTGAATAAACTGTC
>JANNGQ010000189.1:0-2268 GCA_031403975.1 Planctomycetota bacterium | reverse complement strand
ACGATTTTGAGGATCCCGACCAGTTCTGGCTGAATGACGGCGCGGGCGGGTTCCGCCTCGTGCCGACGCTGGCGATGCGAGCGACGAGCAACACCTGCATGTCGGTCGATTTCGGCGACGTCAATCGCGACGGCGCCGTGGCTGTCAACTGGAATGACAGCGTTCCCCCATCGCACGGATGAGGTGCTGCTCCAAACACCTGTGGAGAATCACAGCATGCGAAATGAATCGCGTGGCCTGCCGCAACGCAGACTCCCGAAGGAAAGATCTGTGGCAGACAGCCGATCGACCAGCATTGCGGCGAGTCGATCAGCGTTCTCGAAACTCTTTCGTTAACCCGACTTCCGGTCTATTCAAAACGACGGGGTCGACGATCTGATGAAGGATCATCGCCAGTTAGTGGCGGACTCGGTTCGGGTACAGACACCTGATTCCATGGACTTCAGCAGAAGATGAAAATCGAAGACGGATCGGACGGCCAATCAAAGCGAGGAACTCAGACTGTGGGGCACAGTGGAACTCATTCAGCGTGATGCATCGCATCCGCCAGCAGTCAGCCAGAGTTCTTCCGTGGTGCTCAGTCGTGATGGTTCAGTTAGGCGCCCGGCCTGTCCGATCCGCTTCGGATTCGTTGTGTCATGTGGCTTTCACGGCAGACTTCCTTCGTGTGGAAAGGGTGTTCCAGAATCGGTTCGCGTCGAAGGCCTGGTGACGACGCAGCATGTGGTAAATCGTGCGGGCGATCTTCGCCGCGAGGATCGAGATGGCCTTGGGCTTCCGGCGGGATACACATACGCCTGTGGCAGGACGCCGCCTCGCAGGAGTGCGGCGATCTTTTCGGCGTCAATACGATCGCTCTTGGCTTTTCCGCCGTGGATCGCTTTCATGAACAGAGCGTGGCCGAGCACAAACGTGATGTCTCGCTCGTGACAGAAATCCGCCAGCCAGTACCAGCAGAACGTGGTTTCGCAGGCCACGACCAGCCCTTCGCGAAACGGTGCGAGGGCCACTTCGAGTTCATCGACCCGGCATTTCAGCTCCTGATGCAGCCGCTTGTGGCCGTCGGCATCGACGATGCACAGGTAAAGCGTTCTGGAATGCAGGTCAATCCCTGCATAGAATGTGTGCGTGTTCTTGTAGAATCTCATCATGGTCTCCTGCGTGAAGGAAAGTCGTGAGCCCGCATCATGTGAGGGCAAACACTCACGTCAACATTAGGACACGCCTCCACGGATCGCAGAGGCCATGATGAGTATCAACACGTTGCACCGGAGTGGCGGAAGTTCGCGGATTTGACATGGAACATCGTTCGCCGCCACCCGGTGAACGTGAGCGTTAGGCTAACACCGTCATGGGCGAGCAATTTGATAAAAAGGCGAACCGATGGTGGGGGTGGGCCGCGTCACTGTGCGCCGTTCAAGTGCTTAGCATCTGCTTGGTGAGTTGGCCCTACTGGTCTGAGGCACTCCGAGGCAGATCCTTCTACGCTACTGCTCTGTCTATGTGCATCTACGGATTTACCCTCTGGGTGAACGGTCTTCTCTTCCTTTGCAGCGTCGGCCTTCTTCGTCAGGCTGTTCGCAGCGCTGCTGCAACCATCCCAATAATTCTTTGCTTCAAATGGATCTGGATCATGATCTTTGACGGGCTAGACTACTTCCACAACAGAATGGGACTCGGAATGGAGATTCTCGGCCCCGTCCCCAACATGGTTATCGACGCTATAATCCTTGCCGGTTCGCTAGTTGTCCTGTGGGCTGTCACCAAACCATTCGGCGTAACACAGAAACGTTTCCAGAATGATTCTTGACCCATCGGCCAGGATGGCCTCTGCTTGGGCCAGCGAGTCCAGCTCCAATTCCTTGATCAACTCCATCGACAAGACCAAATGGCCATCGAACGCCGTATCGATCCATGCCGTCACGGCCGTGTATTCACCGCTCAGTTTTCCACTGACCCGCACATCCAGCAATGCTCTGCCTCGCTCGTCCACTGTTCCAATCATGATGTCGCGCCGCCAATATGGAACGCAGCGTCATGCCCGATCCGCAACACAAATGACTTTCGTCCTGGAAAGGCGTCCTTTGCTGCCATTGCGGCGGCGATGAACGAGTCGCCAAGGAAGAATGCTTTTGACACCGGTTCAATGGCAACGAATTTGTCGCGATGCGTCGACTCCAATCGATCCCGCAATTCAAGTTCGTAGACTTCTTTGGCGTCATCGGAAATTGACATTCTCACCAGTCCTTACATGATTTGTCCCACTGC
>JANNGQ010000188.1:0-7244 GCA_031403975.1 Planctomycetota bacterium | reverse complement strand
CCGCGGAACTCAGTTCGATCCGGCAGTCATTGATGCTTTCTTCGACTGTTCCGGGGAGATCGTTGAAATCCAGTTGCTGCTGATGGACGACGAAGACCGGATTCCGAAAGGCGAATCGGAAGCCGTGACGCAACAGGCGATCGTGGGTTAGGGCCCGTTGTCCTGTGATCAATGTCCATCCCGCTCACCCAGGAATTCACTCGGGCCGCACCAGTACAAATCACAGTCCGTCCGCCATCGCTGTCGCGGTTGCATTGATAATTGCTTCGGACGTAATTGTGGCACCGGTCGTGGAATCAACATCCTTCACGGTCTGCCGGGCGAGTATTCTCTGCGGTGTATCGGTGATCGAAGAATAGAACTGCTTCTCACGATGCTCCACAACGCCGACATTCTCGATTTTCCCGCTCTTCATGACAACTTCGACCTTCACATCGGCTTCATACCCGATACTGCTGGCCGTGTAGGTTCCATCTTTCACCCGGGCTGCATCGAGTGTATAGAACCGAATCGCCGCGAGACTTGATTCTGCACGGGCTTTGTCTCTTTGGCGGTGTGGTTTGTCGGCTTCCGCGGGCTTGATGGCGGTGATTGCACGACGGTAGTAATCCTCCGCGACCTTCAGGCGACCGGCCATACGGCAGGCGTCTCCGGCATACAGAAAAGACACCGAAGCATCTCCGGATCTGCTGAAGCGTTCGGCCATGTCGATGGCATCGTCCGTATCACCCATATCTCCCAGCAGTTTGATGGCTCCGTACGGCTTGCGGGACATTGCTTTCAGCGTCGCCAGTGCCATCGGCTTGCTGCCCAGCTGCCAGTAGCAATTGGCAAGATGCAGTCCGTCCTGAGGCTTGTCGCCGGGTGCCTTGTCGATGCCTGCCTGCTGATACCAGAAGGCCGCACGCGCATAATCCTGATGCAGATTGTGATACATCGATCCCAGCGCCAGCATCGCGCGTTCGCGCTGTCGCGGATCCTCTGCCGTTGACAGAATGTGATGCATCAGCCGAACTCCTTCACGCCATTTGCTCTCGTTCGGATTGATGCGGTCCCAGATGAATTGCCCGACATTTTTCGAGCTGTCCCATCCTTTCGGAGCCGGTTCGGGCCACGAGAGATCGAGCGTATCGGGATACCGCAGCAAAGTGCCGTCGTACCAGTCCGGCGGTGTTTTTCCCACTCGATCGATCTCGGCGATGATTTCAGCTTTCGAACGAATCATCCGCGGAGGGGCGGCCGACCTGGTTCCTTCTGCGGTCGGCTGCACTTTGGAAAGATCGATCTCAGCCCCGTTGATCGTCAGTGTTCTGATCTGCGAAGCCGGATATTTGCGGGTGACCGTTCGCGTTCCGACGCTCACTTCAATGCTCACAGAGTTCGTGTCGTAACCTGTGACCTTTCCGACGACTCGGCTGCCGGTGTTCAGCACAGCCACATCCTCACCGGACGCAGTTTCTGCGAGAATCGGAATGCCTGCGAGTATCACGGCGACAATGAACAGACGAGCGCAGATCATACGGCAACTTTCCAGTCAGGGATTGTCGGCACCGCCGATGAATGTACCACCGATTCAGGGTCGTCTCCAGGTGTCCGGAACTCACCGGCATCAGTCGCACTGGACGAATCGCGCATGGCAAGGTTACAAGAGTGAGTCTGCGATGTCATTTCCCTGTGCCTGCGTGACCGAACCGCCGCGATGCTGACACTTCGATTACTGCTGTTGTTCAACGCCCTGCTCCAGGCGGCAGGCGAGGCCGGCGCGCTGAGCGTCGCTGATCCGCCCGCTGTTTCTGAGGATCGTCCGGATTTTGAATCCCGAATCCTGCCCCTGCTGACTGAAAAGTGCTTTGACTGTCACGGGCCGGAGACTCAGGAAAGTCATCTGCGGCTGGATCGAAAGACGGCGATGCTGCGAGGCGGTGATTCCGGGGAGCCGGCAATTGTGGTCCGTGACAGTGCGAACAGTCACCTGATTCATCTGGTGGAAGGCACGGAAGCCGGCAAGGTCATGCCACCGCAGGAAAGTGATCGGCTGACGGTCGATGAAATCAGACTGCTTCGGACCTGGATTGATCAGGGAGCCGACTGGCCCGGGCCGGACGGAGTTACGGACGACCTCAGGGAGAAGTCTGATCACTGGTCATTTCAGCCTGTCCGCGATCACCAGCCGCCGGAACTGAACAGCACCTGGGTCCGAAACGGAATCGATGCGTTCGTGCTGCAGAAGCTGGATGAACACTCACTCACTTCAAGTCCGGAAGCGACGCGGGCGGAAATCATCCGACGCATGTACCTTGACATGCTGGGACTGCCGCCGACTCCGGACGAAGTTCAGACCTTTGTCGGCAGCGCCGATCCTCAGGCGTATGTACAGCTTGTCGATAGGGTCCTGGCAAGTCCTCACTACGGCGAACGCTGGGCTCGTCACTGGCTGGACCTTGTCCGCTTTGCTGAAACCAACGGCTACGAAACCAATCGCGAACGCCCGAATGCGTGGCCATACCGCGACTACGTGATTCGATCGCTCAACGAAGACAAGCCGTACGATCAATTCCTGAAAGAGCAGCTCGCCGGTGATGCCATGGGAGTTCCGGAAGCAACGGCGTATCTCGTGGCCGGCCCGTATGACCTTGTGAAAAGTCCGGACGTGAACCTGACACTGATGCAGCGGCAGAATGAACTTGACGACATGATCCACACGACCGGGACAGCTTTCCTCGGTCTGACACTGGGCTGTGCACGTTGCCACAATCACAAGTTCGATCCGATCCGGCAGTCCGACTACTACTCATTTCAGGCCATCTTTGCTGGCGTGCAGCACGGCGAACGCGTGCTGCCTCTGAGCGACGGCCAACAGCAGGAATTGTCCGCGCTGAACCAGCACCTTGAGCAGCTGCGCGAGCGCCTGAAGCCGTTTGTCCGAGAGACCGTCCCGACACGTCCGGCGGTGAATTCCCGCGGCAATGAAGAGCACTTCAAACCGGTCACCGCGCGTTTCGTGCGATTCACGATTGCAGCAACAAACGCCTCGGAACCTTGCCTTGATGAGTTGGAGATCTACTCCGGCACCACGAACGTCGCTCTGTCAGCCGGCGGAGCTATCGCCACCTGCTCCAGCGCGCTGCCGGGGTATGAGATCCACAAGCTGGAACACGTCAACGACGGTCAGCCGGGCAATTCCCGCAGCTGGATTTCGAATGAACCAGGGCGAGGCTGGGTACAGATCGAGTTGCCGCAACGAGTGATGATCGACCGTATTGTCTGGAGTCGCGATCGGGAGGGCGCGTTTTCGGACAGGCTTGCCACGGAGTATGTCGTTGAAGTTGCCACAGAATCCGGTCAGTGGACGGCCGTCGCTTCCTCCGCAGATCGCATTCCGGTTTCGCAGGCGGCTGACAAACCGCCGGAGTTTGAATTCAGCGGTCGGTCCGACAGCGAAAAGGAACAGGGACTTCGCTGGCTGGCGGAACTGAACGACGCTGAAAAGACAAAGAACGAATTGTTGCAGAGTGCCACTGTCTATGCGGGACTGTTCGAGCAGCCTGGCCCGACTCATCGTCTTTTCCGCGGTGAACCCCTGGCAAAGCGCGAAACGGTTGCCCCCGACACCGTCGAGGTACTCGGGTCGCTGAACCTGACAGACACGGCTCCGGAGCAGAAGCGTCGCGTGGCGCTGGCGGATTGGATTGCTTCGACAGACAACCCGCTCACGCCGCGAGTGATCGTGAATCGCCTCTGGCAGTTTCACTTCGGCAGGGGCCTCGTCAGCACTCCCGGTGATTTCGGCGCTTCCGGTGCCGCGCCAAGCCATCCGGAACTGCTTGACTGGCTCAGCATTCAGCTGATCCGGCATGGCTGGTCGCTGAAACATGTCCATCGGCTGATTCTGCAATCGGCAACGTACCGCCAAAGCAGCCGGCCTCGACCCGACGCACTGCTGTCAGACGGGGACGCACAATGGTGGTGGAGATTTCCGCCGCGCCGACTGGAAGCCGAACCGATCCGGGACAGCATTCTGTCGGTCGCCGGAGTGCTTGACCTCAGCATGTCCGGTCCCGGATTCAGCGGATTCCAGATTGAAATGGAAAACGTGCGACACTATTTCCCGAAGCAGAGCTACGGCCCGGCTGACTGGCGGCGAATGATCTACATGACCAGAGTGCGACTCGAAAAGGACTCCGTCTTCGGCATCTTCGACTGCCCGGATGCAGCAACCTCGGTCGCCATCCGCAGTCGCTCAACGACACCCCTCCAGGCACTGAATCTGTTCAACAGCCCATTCATGCTCCAGCAATCCCGCCTGTTCGCAGATCGTCTTCAACGGAACAGCCGTGATGATCCGATGCAACAGATCGTCCAGGCGTTCTGGTTGTGTTTCGGTCGCGAACCGGATCCTGCTGAGCTCGCTGATTCAGGAATACTTGTTTCAACACACGGATTAACGGCGTTCTGCCGCGCCATGCTGAACAGCAATGAGTTTGTTTTTGTACCGTAGTGTCACCATGGTCAGCAGCGAATCATCTTCTTCTTCATTTCGCTTTTCAAAGCTCTGGAGTATGGGCAGCGGGTCAAAGGAATGCCACGCCGGCAAGGACGACATGAATGCCGTCAGCAGTGAACCGCCGCGCAGAATCCAGATGACGTAACCGACAGACAGCGACGTCGTGACAACTGCAGTTGACCCCACAACCGCGTTGTCGCTCAATCCGAATGCCGAATCAGAATTCTCTCTCGGACTGACAGCAGCGTGCCGATCGATGCGTAAGAAGCTTGCTGCCACAATCGCATCGACCGGATTGACGATGAATGTCGAATTCCCCCGCAGTCCGCCAGGCACGCGGTCGGCTGTGACTGCTGCTGAGTTTTGATCCCGGAATACGCCGCTCGCATCCGCCGCTTCCGCGAATCCGGCGACGAGGAACAGTTGCTGCATCTGAATGGTCATTGTCGCTGCGCCTTCAAGCAATGCTTCAACGACCGTCGTGTCCGTCCCGGCACTGCGGTCGTCAGCGGCACGACTCTGGCCGGATCCACTGCTGTTGAACGGGATGCCATCGATTTCGTCGGTGCTGTCCGAATCGGTATCCTCGGTCGGATCACTTTCACTGCTTTCGGAATCTCCATCGCTTGTGTCGGTCGATCCGGAACTATCGTCTCCAGTGTCGCTGCCGTTGCTCAATCTGTTGTCGCCCGATCCGCTGACATCACCGCCGCCCGAGCTGCGGGCAGTCTGAACGTCGATCGTGACCGTCACGACGGGGCCGGAAAGCAGACCATCCGTCGCAACGTACGAAAATGAATCGGTACCAGAGAAAGCGGCCGTCGGACTGTAACTGAATGTTCCGTCTGCGTTCAGCAGCAGCGTGCCGTGAATCGGGCCGCTGACGAGAACCGCCTGCAGCGCATCACCGTCCGGATCAGAGTCGTTCAACAGGACTCCGCCCGCGATTACTGAAAGTGCGCTGAACTGCATCGTCGTGAGGGAGTCTGAAACCGTCACCGGAGCTTCGTTAAGATCAGTCACGCTGATGACAAACGAATTCTCCACGAACAGTCCGGCAGTATCCGTGACCCGGGCCGTGATACTCCAGGAGCCGGAGGCCTCAAAGTCCAGTTGTGCCCCGTTCGCCAGGCTCAGGAGTCCCGTGACAGCGTCGATCACAAACAACCCGCCTGCGGAATTCGTCAGCGTGTACGCGAGCGTGTCGCCGGCGTCCATGTCCGTCGCTGAAATACTGCCGACGACTGTTCCTGGGGCAGAATTCTCCTGGACACTCATCGGTGGTGCGACCGTGAATACCGGAGCTTCACCCGCATTGAGCACCAGAATCTGAACGATCGCGGGCACCGAAGTTGCCACTCCGTCGAAGACAGTCAGTGAAAGCGTATAGGCTGCAGTGATTTCAAAGTTCAGTTGTGATGCATCGACGACGGAGATCCGGCCCGACACCGGATTGATGCCGAACACGCCACCAGGGTTGCCGCTGGTGATGGTCCAGTTCTGCAGCGTACCGACACTGTCCGGATCCGTGGCCATGACGTCACCCACCACGCTGCCGACCGTCGAGAATTCTGACAGACTGAACTGCTGCCCCAGTGCGATCACTGGCGTCGAATCATTCTGATCGTTCAGGTCGATCGTAAAGCTCTGGTCCTTGAACGAGCCATCTGCTGAAGTCGCACGAACGGTAATGATGTGCGATGTCGCGGCTTCGTAATTGAGGATGCTGCCGTCTGCAACAGCGACTATTCCGTTGCCGCTGTTGATCATAAAGCGCCCGCCCGCGCTGTCCTCGAGTGTGTACGTGACTGCATTGGTTGTGGCGTCCGCATCGCTTGCCGATGTCGTGATGCCCGTGAGCGTTCCATTGGCAGCAAATTCCGCGACAGTGTTTGCAGTTGAATCAGAATCGGTGATCGAGCCAATATCGAATTCGTCGACATCGTTGAGGCTGATGGTGAATACCGTATCGGCGGCGGAACTGTCCGCAGACGTGGCACGTACCGTTATGTTGTGGGAGGCGGCCGCTTCCCGATTCAGCAATGTACTATCGGCTACCGTCACAACTCCGGTGCTGTTATCGATTGCGAATCGACCGGTCGCCGAGTCGGTCAAAGTGTAAGTCACCGCATTGGCCGAGGCATCGGCATCGCTGGCTGAAGCTGTGATGCCAACGGCCGTACCGTTGGCTGCGTTCTCGTTCACGTTATCGGCGGCAGCATCAATATCCACCGGATTCGTGACATTGAATTCATCAACATCCGTGATTGTCACGATGATCGCTTGTGCATCGGTCAGCGAGCCATCTGACGATTGCACGGTGACTTCATACACTCCATCGGAATCTGAGTCCGAATGTGACTCGCGGTTTCGGCCGGAAATAAAAGCCAGCACACCCGTTGAGCCATCGATCGCAAACAGCGCCGCATCAAGGCCACCGCTGATCGAGTAGACCAAAGTCTGCGAAGGCAGATCGGCATCGGCAGAAGCGACCGTCGTAACGACCGTGGAATTCTCGCTGACGCTGACGCTGGCTGTTATTCCGGCACCATTGCTGGTGATGACAGGTGCATTGTCGTTGACGGGCGGGATTGTGATATTGAACGTACCGCTGCTGGAGGATCCGATGGCGTCATCAACCACGAATGAGAAACTGTCACTCACCGTTTCCGTTCCATTGGGCGAGTAGTTCACGCTTCCGGAATCGATATCTGCCTGAGTAAAGGTCGAGCTGACTGAC
>JANNGQ010000187.1:0-3396 GCA_031403975.1 Planctomycetota bacterium | reverse complement strand
GCCTAGATGGGGCCAAGCTACGGACATCAGTACTCATTCTGCTCGCCTTCCGACTGCGGCAATACCGCAGCCGCGGTTGGCTTTGCAATCTGGCGGATGGTTCTCCGATCGCGCTCCTCGGACAGCTTCCGGATCGCATCTTCGAGCGACATCACACCCAGTTCTCCGTCGATGCGGCAACGCACATTGACAGCGTTCTGCTCGGCCTCCTTCGGACCAACGACCAGCATGTACGGGATCAGGTCCAGCTGAGCATCGCGGATCTTGGCCTGGACTCGAGCACTCTGCAGGTCCGTGGAGACTCGGAAGCCGGCTTGTCGCAGCTTGCTCGCGACATTGGTGGCATATTCGTCGGTCTTCTCGCTGAGTGGCAGAACTCGGATCTGTTCCGGAGCCAGCCACAGCGGAAATGCTCCAGCGAAGTGTTCAATCAGCACCCCGACGAATCGCTCCATTGAACCGAACGGAGCACGGTGGATCATCACCGGTCGATGAGTCTTGTTGTCGGCACCCGTGTATTCCAACTGGAAGCGCTCCGGGAGGTTGTAGTCGAGCTGGACTGTACCGAGCTGCCATTCACGACCAAGGCAGTCCTTGACCATGAAGTCCGCCTTGGGCCCATAGAACGCGCCTTCTCCTTCGCATTCAACAAACGACATCCCTTGCTCGGTCAGCACTTTGCGAAGTGTGTTCTCCGCTTTGTCCCAAAGTTCCGCGCTGCCGATGTATTTGTCGGACTTCGGATCACGCATCGACAGCTGGACTCGATAACCTTCCAGCCCGACGGCCTGCAACACAAACTTCACGAGGTCCAGAGTATCCTTGAACTCCTGCTCGACCTGTTCCGGTGTGCAGAACAGATGCGCATCGTCCTGAGTCAGTCCGCGGACTCGCAGCATGCCATTCAGTTCGCCCGATTGCTCGTGGCGATAGACCGTGCCGAATTCTGCCAGTCGCACGGGCAGGTCTCGATAGCTGCGTGGTATCGCCTTGTACATCTGAGCGTGATGCGGACAGTTCATCGGTTTCAGCAGGAATCGCTCCTGCTGCTTTTCCCAGCGCCGCAGCACCTCACGCTTCTGCTCGTCATTGCCGTTGATCGGAAAGTCTTTGTCGTCGAAGCCCAGAACCTTTGCGGCATCCAGCAGCTTTCGTTCGATCTCCAGAGTTGGCGACGGAAGCGCATCGTCCTTCGGGTCGAGACATCGAATCCAGTAGTCGACAAGTTGCCCGGCCGAATGCCCGAAGATCGGCGCAAACTGAGAATCGCGGTAATAGGGAAAGTGCCCGCTGGTCTCGTACATTTCGACGCGACCGATGTGTGGCGAGTACACCGGCTGATAGCCTCGTCGCATGAGCTCGGCCTTGATGAACTCTTCCAGCGTTGCGCGAATCGTCGCACCTTTCGGCAGCCACAGACACAATCCCTGACCGACGTCATTGGAAATAGTAAACAGCCCAAGCCGCTTGCCGAGCACTCGATGATCGCGTTTCTTTGCTTCTTCGAGCTGCTCCAGATACGCCTTCAGGTCCTTCTTGTCGAACCAGGCCGTTCCGTAGACTCGCTGCAGCTGCTGGCCGGATGCGTCGCCCTTCCAGTACGACCCTGCAACGTTCGTGATTTTGAACGCCCTGATCTTTCCGGCGTGAGGGATGTGGGGGCCTCGACACAGGTCGACGAATTCACCCTGGCGATAGAAGCTGAGCGTGGGATGATCGGCCAGTCCGGTGCGGATGTGCTCCGTCTTCAGAGTCTGCTGCAGATCACTGCAAAGCTGAATCGCTTCCTCTCGAGAAGCTTCAAAGCGGTCGAAGGTCTCCGCTGCGTCGACGATCTTCTGCATCTCGGCTTCGATCCGCGGAAAATCGTCCTCACTGATCGACGTCTTAAGATCGAAATCGTAGTAAAAACCGTTTCCTGTCGTCGGACCGAACGCAAGTCCCGTGCCTGGGAACAATCTCATGATTGCCCTGGCCATCACATGCGCGCAGCTGTGCCGCATCACGGCCAGCGCTTCCGCATCGCGTTCCGTGATCAGCTTCAAAGGCACGGGCCGGGCATCCGTCAGCTGTGCCAGCGGCCGCGTGGAATCCACAACGTTTCCGCCAATGCTGGCCGCAATTGTGGCCTTCGCCAGTCGTTCGCCAATCCCTGCTGCGACGTCCAGAGCCGTCGCCGAATCCTGATGCTCGAGAATTGTTCCGTCCGGAAGCTGAACCTTGATCATGAATTGTTCTTGTCGTGAAATACCTGCGAGGAATCGGGCGGCTGTTACGAGGAGTCGCCACGCGGACAGGTTTATACAAGCGTGAGGCAGGCACTTCAAACTTGAGTCGCGACTACTTTGCCCGGCCGATTCGCTTCTTCACGGTCCCTGTGACTTCGACATGAACGGGAACGCCTTCGACGGCGGTCGGAAGTGTCAGCAAAGCACTCGGTGCTGTCACGACGTTGACTTTCAGCCCGTAAGCACCACCAATGCGCGTGATCCCGATCGCGACGTCACCCAGCAGTCCGGAAAACACTTTCTTCGCAACTGCTTTTGCGGCCCGTGCCTTCTTCAGTGCATCCTGCGGTGATCCCGCCATGTCTGAGTACTTTTTTCAGAAAACCAAATCGATCTTGAGGGCGTCAAGGACGGTTTTCAGAGGATTGGCATACGTAAATCCCATGCCGTTCGATCCTCCGCTGTCACCGCCTGCAAACAACAGGGCGACGCCGAAATTGTCGTTGTCGACGATCAGCGATCCGCTGTCACCACCGTCGCTGAAGGCCTTCGTGCCCGCACCTTCAATTTCCACCTGATCGTCGAATCGGATGTTTCCAATATCGTATTCAACCACAACATTGTCCAATTCAAAAGCTGTGACTCGGCCTTTTGTCTCGCCGGTGGTGCGGCCCACTTTGCGAACGCCGGTGCCTTCGTCCAGAAATTCCGGCCCCAGTCCCTTCAGCATTCCGAATCTGCCCAGTTTCTTCTGATTGAACAGAATCCCCGCTGACGGAAGCGCGATGGCGCAGTCGACGAGGTTGGATTGCGTCACTTTCAACCTGATGAACCTGAGGAGGGTGGCCGCAGCGGCTGCAGGATTCGTGCCACCATCGAAGTTACCCGGTTGCAGGATCACGTCACCTTTCTTCGCGCTGTTTTCGTTGGCGAGCACATGGTTGTTCGAAAGGATGGCGATTTTCTGATCGGCGCGAGTTTTCACGAAACATCCGAGAGTTCCGGCGGTGATTTGGATATGGCCGATGGAGCATCCAATAACCATCGGTCGTCGGCGTTTCTGCAAGGTGCCCGGTGTCTCAAGTTTTCCGATCTTGCCGACATACCGAACGTCGATTTCGCCCTTCGACTGTTTGCGCATGCGTTCGATCATCGGATGGTCAAGCAG
>JANNGQ010000186.1:0-2402 GCA_031403975.1 Planctomycetota bacterium | reverse complement strand
CTCGCGCGGGAAGGCATCGCGCACCGCACCTTCGGCGCGGCGCAGGAGGCGCTCGACACGCTCCCGCAGGAGGCCCCGCAGGTGGTGGTGAGCGACATCCGCATGCCGGACATCCCGCAGCTCGGACTGCAGCATCTGGCTCGTCCCGCAGAAGAAGCCGCGGCGGCCGCTCGGGAAGGGGCTCAGTCGGGAGACCGGGCGAGCGAACAGTTGAACGCTGCGCAGCTGCAGCAGGCAGCGCAGACAGCTCAGGAAGCCGCCGGACAATTGAACAGAGCCGCACAACTGGCTCAGCAGGCGGCTCAGGGTCATCGGGATCCAAACGCAATTGTTCCCGAGGAAGTAGGTGACAGCGTGAACGATGCGTTGCACAGTCTGCAGCAGGCATCTGAGATGAGGAATCAGGAAGCCGCAGAACGAGCCGCGGCAGAACAGGCAGCTGCCGCACAGCAGGCCGCCGGAGAAGCGAAGGCCGGCGGTCAGCCGGGCCAGCAACCAGGTGAAAATCAACAAGGTGAAGCTGGCCAGTCCGAACAACCACAAGGCGACCAACCGGGCCAGCAGCCGGGCCAGCAGCCGGGCGAGCAGCCGGCGGGTGAAGGTCAACCGGGACAGGGTCAGCCGGGCGAAGGTCAGCCGACCGGACAACAAGGACCACCAGGCCAGGGCGAGCCGGGGCAGGGCAGTGCCCGTGCCATGAATTCGTCGGCCGGTCAATTAGCAAGGGCCGCGAAGTCTCTGCAGAAGGCGGCTCAGGGAGCGCTTCCGAATCAGTTCTCCCCGGGTCAGCTCAGTTCGGATTCTGCTGGCGCAGCGACAGATTCCAAAGGAGACGGCAATATTGCCGAGTTTGACGGACAGATCCCGAACGCGACGCGCCGCAAGGGTCAGCGTCGTCTGTGGGGACAGCTGCAGGATGAACTCGGCAACGACGTCGGCGAAAGTGCGAAGGAAGTCGTCGACAGTGAGTACGCCGAACTGATCCGCCGCTATCGTCGCGACCTGGCGAGATCAGCCAGCAACAATGGCGCCGGCAACGATGGCGCCGGGAAAGTTGAGACCAGGCCGTGAGTCAGCCGGAATCTTCATCGGTCATGTCGAGGTCAGGCGAACCGATCGGCCCGGACGGGGCCAGGCGACGAGTTGTGTCGTCAGGTTCATCGGCGGCATCGTCATTGACCATCGTCGAACGCGAACCAGCAGCCCGGCGGGCGATTCTGGGTGTCAGTCCGGATGAGCTTTGCGAATGGTTGCGAACACTGGATCACGCTCCTTTTCGCGCGAAGCAGATTCGGCGATGGCTGGTCGAACGCCGAGTGAGTTCATTCGCGCAGATGACGGATCTCCCGGCTGAGCTGCGGCAGCAGCTTGCCGCGCAGTTCCGGTTTTCTCCGTTCGAAGTCGTCGGGCATCAGATCGCGAAAGACCAGACGGAAAAACTGCTCCTGCGTCTGTTTGACGGCGAACTGGTCGAATGCGTCCTGATGCGGGACCCGGATCGTCGCACGGTCTGCATCAGCACTCAGGTCGGCTGCGCGATGGGCTGCGTGTTTTGTGCGAGCGGACTGCTGGGAGTTAAGCGCAATCTGACGCCGGTTGAGATCTTTGAACAGGTGCTGGTCCTGCACCGGCTGATGAAGGATGACGAACGCATTACAAATGTGGTCGTGATGGGCATTGGCGAGCCGCTGGCGAACTACGTGGCTCTGATGGAATCGCTGACATTTCTGACATCTGACGACGGCTTCGGCCTGGGGGCCCGCCGTATCACAGTTTCGACAGTCGGACTTCCGGACAGAATTCGTGAACTGGCGCAGTCTGGTCATCAATACAACCTTGCCGTCTCGCTGCATGCACCAAACGACGCCCTCCGAACCGAAATCGTGCCGGTGAACCGCAGCATCGGTCTCCAGGAGATTCTGGCCGCGGCGGATGAGTACTTCGAGATCACCGGCCGACGGATTTCGTACGAGTATGTGTTGATGTCCGGAATCAATGACCGGCCTCAACACGCTGAAGAACTGGCAACGCTTCTTCGAGGCCGCAACGCACACGTGAACCTGATTCCGATGAACGGCGTCAACGAACTCATCATGACAGCGCCGCGGGATCCGGACACTCAGCAGTTTCTGGAGATCCTCATACGCCGCGGCGTCACGGCGACTGTCCGCAAACGAAAAGGTGCGGACATCGACGCCGCCTGCGGGCAGCTCCGGCTGAACCGAGAGGCACAGAGTGGCATCACTGGAAACTGACTACATGACCACAATTCGAATCAAGGCAGCCGCGCTGGCTGTCGCAATAACTCAGTTGTCGCTCACGGCCTGGGTGGGTGGAGCGATCCTGTTTGTGATCACCAGCATCGCTGAGCAACGGTCTCACTCGTTTGATTCGATCAACCG
>JANNGQ010000185.1:0-1635 GCA_031403975.1 Planctomycetota bacterium | reverse complement strand
GTTTCATCTGTTCTTCATCCACCGTTCGGCAGACGTCGTTCAGGTCAATCGCCCGGCACTTGCTTGCGACCCTGATCAGAGTCTGAAATCCCACCGGACTCTGCCGCAGCTGATCAGGCAGCAGCGAAGCCAGTGCAATCGGAAACAGCTTGAAGTATTCGGGATCCGATTCCTGAAGGATCGACTTCAGAGAATGATGAAAAAAAATCCCGCACAACAGATCTTCGGGAAAATTCCATTGGCTGGCAAAGTACGCCCCGGCCGAGGCATGATCCCAGCTGAAAGTTTCGCGCTCCCACTCCACCAGGTCGCGTTCCTGTCCGGGGGGAGTATCAAGGAACTGCAGGTACTGACTGTCAAAGGCATTGGTCAGGACGGGCAGCATGAAATCCTGCAGCAGGCCTCCGAGAAAAGCGAGGCCGGTATCCAATTTCATCCTTCGGGCAATTTCCCGGGCAAAAAGTGCCTTTTGCAGCGATTCATTCCAGAAGTTCCGCTGGTTGATCAGACGCGTCTTCATCGCGCGGGTCGCGGCCTTCATGCCCACCGCCAGCAGATGCAGCTTGGCTGCCGAAATCCCCATCAGTCCGATGGCGTCCTTCACGCTTCTCACAGCCTGACGCATGCTGAACGAAGCAGAGTTGATGTACTTCAGCAGTTCTATTGTGAGTCCCGTGTCTTTCTCGACAATCATCGCCAGTTTACCGATGTCGAAGCCTGGAACGGTTGACTTCTGCATGAACTCCGTCACCGCGTGGGGCAGTGCCGGCAATTCGATCGACTTCGGGAGCAGTTCGGCGTTGATCGAAGCGACAGAGACACTGCTCAGGACTTTCCAGTCAAAACAGGGAGCTGCTGGGGCTGGCACAGGTTTCGCCTTGAAAAGTAATGAGGAGAATGACCGATCGGCGCCAGCGGAGCCTCAAGCGACGGTGTTTATCGCAGCAACGGCAGCCAACTTGCATCACAGGAATTCCCGGGCGCTGCTTCGCGGCAAGGCGGGAGAAACAGGACGCGGATGCGTGAATCATGACGATCGTGACGCCTTTGACACTGCAGCGGTTATCCGGCCAGGACCTTCGGCATCCGCTTCGCTGGAGTCAACAGGACCGGCAGACCGAAACAGGCAATACAGGTTGTCCATTCGTTGTTCCTACGGAGTCATGCATGAGTCCCACGAGCGTAAAAGAAATGCGGAGGATCTTTGCTGAATGGCCCGTCAGTATTCCCCGCACGGGTCTGGTTATGACAGCGTTTGGAGAAACGATTCCGTTTGCGACCTACATGCTTTCCGGAGAATTGCTGCTGGTCGAACGCAAGACTCCGGATGCTCAGGGAGCCCGCCGCGTCATCATGTCGTTTGAACAGGTCATTGCGATCAAGATCCTCGATGCCGTCGAAATGGCCCGATTCACGGCGATGGGTTTCCAGGGGATTGCATGAGAGTGTGTTGAAAAAGGTGTCTGTGTTAAAAAAGGTGTCTGGAACTCTCCGGCATCAGGTTCTCTTCGGTTGCGTCTGATGTCTCCAAAGTTCCAGACAGCCCATGACGAACACCCGATCGCGCGCCGCGTCCGCTGCGGCCCTCTTCGTACTCTCGCTCGTGCTCGCCCCGGACGCGTCGCCCGGCGACCC
>JANNGQ010000184.1:0-7864 GCA_031403975.1 Planctomycetota bacterium | reverse complement strand
ATCCTCATGCGTATGTCGATGCGAATCTTGTGGGTTTCATGAACATACTTGAAGCCTGTCGACATCACAGCACCGGTCATCTGACCTATGCGTCCTCAAGTTCCGTCTACGGCGCGAACCGAAAGACGCCATTCTCGGTGGACGACCGTGTGGATCATCCGGTAAGCATGTACGCGGCAACGAAGAAGGCCAACGAACTGATGGCTCATACTTACAGCCACCTGTTTGGACTTCCCACGACCGGGCTGCGGTTTTTTACTGTCTATGGTCCCTGGGGCCGACCGGACATGGCCATGTGGATTTTTACAAAGGCTATTCTGGGAGGGCGGCCGATCGATGTGTTCAACTACGGAAAAATGCGACGGGACTTTACGTTCGTCGACGACATTGTCGAAGGAGTCATTCGGACGAATGACACGATTCCGATCGCTCAGCCGACGGCCGACGACACGGATGACTCACAGACGTCTGCTCCGTACCGCGTCTACAACATCGGTAACAATCAGCCTGTCGAACTGATGCACATGATTGAAACTCTTGAGAAAGTTCTGGGCCGCAAGGCTGTGAAGAATCTGCTGCCGATTCAGCCCGGCGATGTCCCCTCGACGTTTGCTGATATCGACGCCCTGCAGCGCGATGTCGGTTTCCGACCGAGCACTTCAATCGAATCCGGTGTCCGGAAATTTGTCGACTGGTATCGAACCTACCACCAACTGTGACTCAACCATGATCTGGGCAACTCAACGCATTGCGTTTATAGGCACCGGGCAGATGGCGACGGCCCTTGCCGCAGGCTTCGTGCGCGAACTGCTGACACCCGGTCAGATCGCCGGGTTTGATCCGTCCGAGTCGGCCCGCCAGAAATTCGCTGATGCTATCGGTTCCGAAACGACCGTTTCCCCCGATCTTGCGGAGATTATCCATCGGGCGACCGTCGTTGTCCTGGCCGTCAAACCGCAAGTGATGTCTGATGCCCTGAAATCAGTCTCCAGTCTGCTGTCTACGTCGCCGCTGGTGGTGTCAGTCGCGGCAGGAATCACACTTCGGAAACTGAGCGAAGGATTGCCGTCCGGAACGCGACTCGTCCGGGTCATGCCTAACACACCATGTCTGATCGGTCGGGGAGCATCGGGAATCGCCGCGGGATCTGCGGCAACTCCGGGCGATGTGTCGCTTGTGAATGACCTGCTGCAGACCGTCGGACTTGTTGAAACCGTTCCCGAATCACTGCTGGACGCCGTCACCGGCCTTTCCGGCAGCGGCCCGGCCTACGTCTTTCAACTCATCGAAGCGCTTAGCGACGGCGGAGTCAAAATGGGGCTGCCGCGAGCCACCGCCACGCGACTTGCTGCTCAGACCGTGGCTGGTGCCGCCGAAATGCAGCTCAGCACCGGTCAGCATCCTGCTGTTTTGAAGGATTCCGTGACCAGCCCCGGAGGAACCACCATCGCGGGCCTGCACGCCCTCGAAACGGGCGGCTTCCGCGCGGCGCTGATCAACGCCGTCGAAGCGGCCACGTTGCGTTCAAAGCAGTTGGGTGAGTCGTCTTGAATATGAGTTTTGGTTCTAATTCTGCCGCGCACTTTCTGCTTCAAACTTTGTCGCCACCGGGCTCGCCCCAGTGGTTCAACGGCTACTGCGCTACTTTGTTCTCCTGCAATTCATTAGCGTCTGTTAGCGTCTATCAGCGGTTTGGAACCACTAATGAACGCTGATGGTCGCTAATAAGGTGGAATGGACGACCGTGGGTAGTTACCAAATGGGCGAGCCCGGCGGCGAGTAGCCTCGGACGAATCGCATCGCCCAGCCACCCCGCTATAAGGCTTGTTTTATGACAATTCGCTGTCACTTTTTTGCTGTCGCAATGTTGGTCACATGGCCTGCATTGAGCGCTGACGAAGTGGTCGTGAGCACGCCCGAGTCCGTCGACTTCAGTCACGACATCCGTCCGATCCTGTCCAATCACTGCTTTCAGTGTCACGGGGCGGACGAGGACGCACGGGAGGCGGAACTGCGGCTGGATATCCGGGACGTCGCAGTCGAGAAGCGTGCGATCGTGCCGAGTGCATTGGCAGACAGTCTGCTGCTGGCCCGCATCACGGCCAGTGATCCCGAGGAACTGATGCCGCCTGCCGCCACGAATAAACCACTCAGCCGGACGCAGATTGAACTGCTGCAGCGATGGGTCAGCGAAGGAGCAGTCTACGAAGACCACTGGGCGTTCCGTCGCGTCGAACGGCCAGCCGTGCCTCCGCAGTTGAGTGATGCCTGGTGCGGCAATGAGATTGATGCGTTTGTCCTGCAGCGGCTGCACACCGCAAACCTGGAACCGTCTGCAGTGGCCGATCGTGCCACACTGATCCGCCGGCTGTCTCAGGATCTGCTCGGCCTGCTGCCCACGATTGACGAAGCAGATCGTTTCATCAGCGATGACTCTCCGAACTCTTACGAACAGCTTGTCGACCGGCTCTTGAGCAGTCCTCATTACGGCGAGCGCTGGGGCCGGCACTGGCTGGATCAGGCCAGGTACGCCAACTCCAACGGCTACACGATCGACAGTCCGCGAGTCATGTGGCCCTACCGCGACTGGGTCATCGCGGCTTTGAACAATGATATGCCCTTCGATCAGTTTACAGTCGAACAACTGGCCGGCGATCTGCTCCCTGCCGCCGGCAAGTCTCAGCAGGTCGCAACCGCCTTTCATCGCAACACGATGATCAACGAAGAAGGCGGAGTCAAGCCGGACCAGTTCCGCCACGAGGCGGTGATTGATCGAGTGAACACGACTGGTGCCGTCTGGCTCGGGCTGACCGTCGGGTGTGCTCAGTGCCATACACACAAATTCGATCCGATCAGCCACGATGAGTACTACCGTTTCTATGCATTCTTCAACGGCACGACCGATGCGAATAATATCGGCGCGACCGTCGAAGTCCGCGAATCAGAAATGCTCGGGTGGTCCGCCGAGCAGCTTGAGCATTTAGCGGAACTTCAGCGACTGCAGGCAGAAAAGGCCGAACTTGAGAAGAACGCCCCGGCTCAGCCGTCTCTGGCGGAACAGGAATGGAACTGGCAGCCGGCGAAGATTGACACTGTCAGAGCATCCGGGAGCGTGATACTCGCCATTGCGGAAAACGAATCCCTCCTTGTGAAATCGCACCCGGCGGCGAATGACAGCTACGCGATCACCATCAAGCGACCTGAATCTGCCGATCCTGCAGCGCCGATCAGCGCCATCCGCCTGCGGACACTGATGCATCCCAGCCTTCCGGCCAACGGTCCAGGTACGGCCGGCGGGAATTTTGTGTTGACAGACATTGCTTTGAAGGTCAATGGGGCTGAGGCCCGATTTGCCAGAGCCTGGGCCGATCACAGCCAGTCAGGCTACCCGGTCGAGAACGCGATCGATGACAAGGCCAGCACCGGCTGGGCCATCAACGTCGATGGTGCGCAGGTCGCTCGAGGCGTGAAAATGAATGCTCCGCATGACGCCATCTTCAGTCTTGCGAAGCCCGTGACGTCGTCCGACGGATTGCTCACTGTGGTCATGAAGCACGAACTCAACATGAACTATCTGGTGGGTCATTTTGCTCTGGATGTCTCCACAGCGGCTGTGACGAGCGACTCGCCGGAAACTCCCGAAGGCCTGCGTCTGGCGGAAATCAGGACTCAGATCAGCCAGCGGGAATCGGTACTGCCGGGCAACGGAAACGCCGTCAAACAAATGGTGATGGAGGAACTTGAGACGGTACCGGAGACGTTTCTGCTGACACGCGGTGATTTCCTGACACCGGATCGCGAACACGGCGCGCTGACTCCGGGAGTTCCTGCGGCGATGAATCGATCTGCGGACACGGCTCCTTTCGCCGGCCGCCTGGATCTTGCGCGATGGCTGGTTTCACGTGACAACCCGCTGACCGCGCGAGTCACTGTGAACCGCGTCTGGGCGAAGTACTTCGGCCGGGGCCTTGTCGAAACAGAAAACGACTTCGGCTACCAGGGCACGGCACCGACTCATCCCGAACTGCTGGACTGGCTGGCAGCGGAATTCATGGAAAAGGGATGGTCCATGAAACAGCTGCATCGGCTGATTGTCCTGTCGGCGACGTACCGCCAGAGTTCCGATGCGGCACGCGCCGCTGGTATCGATCCTGATAACTATCTGCTTGCCGGACAGACGCGATTCCGGGTTGAAGCGGAGATCGTACGTGACATGGCGGTGTCCGCGAGCGGTCTGCTGACAGAGAGAATCGGCGGGCCAGGAGTCCACCTGCCGCAGCCGGACGGAATCTACGACTTCACTCAGAACAAGAAAGACTGGCCCACAGCGACCGGTCCGGATCGTTACCGCCGCACGATGTACACAATGTTCTATCGCAGCGCTCCGTATCCGCTGCTGTCGACCTTCGATGCACCGGACTTCAGTACCGTGTGTACCCGGCGAGCCCGCTCGAATACACCGCTGCAGTCACTGACGGTGGCCAACGATCAGGTCTTCATGGAACTTGCCGAAGGTCTGGCACGGCGTGTTCTCCGGGATAATTCGCTGACCACCGACGAAGCGCGCTGCAACTCGGCATTCCGTCACTGCCTGACTCGGGGACCGGATCCGTCAGAACTCAACATCCTTCAGAACTTTTTCAGTCGGGAACTGTCACGATTTCGGTCGTCACCCGACGACACGAAATCATTTGTCTCTCGCCGTGATGACGATCCGCCGGCTGAAGTGCTTGCCGCATGGACCAGCGTCGTTCGCGCACTCTTCAACACGGATGAATTCCTGATGCGCAATTGAACTACCCGACTCATCACTCACTGCCGTGGTATTTTTCGGCAGTCGGTGGCAGTCCGGGTTTGACGATATGTGTTCGACCGCGAACTGGCGAAACAATAGTCGCCGCACGCCGAGCGTGAGGAGTACATTGCAGCGCCTTCGTGTTTTGTCGTTGTGCAGTGCAAACCGGCAACGAATGGGAATCAAATCTCCAATGCGATCATCTCCTGCAAGTCAGACGATACGTCGCTTCGTGCTGCTTTGCCTGTCAGTGACCTGCCTGAACAGCGTTTCGGTCGTTGGGGCGCACACATTGACGGTACCCGTATCCGCCGCTGCCTCGAACGACCAATCAGAAGTCAGCGACTCAGGAGAGAAACTGACCTTCTGGCTTCAGGATCGAGACCCGACTGATGCCGAACTGCAGTCGCTGACCGCGCAACCGTGGGCATCCGAGGCGTTGACGAAGGAGAAAGCTGCTGCTGCTGTTCAGAAACTCTGGTCGCATCGCGTGGAATTTCTGCGAAAGGAACGCAAAGCCGAAACTGACGCGAGAGAACTGGTGATCGGCGAGCTGAAAATGCCGTTCTGGTACAAGGTCTTTGGCGACGCTCCGGCAACGGGTCGCAGCCTGTTCATCTCGATGCACGGTGGCGGCGGGGCTCCGTCGGAGGTGAATAATCAGCAGTATGAGAACCAGAAACGACTGTACGAACTTGTGGAAGGTGTCTATCTCGTCCCGAGAGCCGCCACGGATACCTGGGATCTCTGGCATCAATCCCACATCGATCAGTTCTTCGACCGGCTGATCACGAATATGATCGCCTTCGAAAACGTCAATCCGAACCGCGTCTATGTCATGGGCTATTCCGCCGGCGGAGACGGAGTCTATCAACTGGCTCCGCGGATGGCCGATCGACTGGCCGCCGCGGCGATGATGGCCGGGCATCCCAACGAATCCCGTCCTGAGGGACTTCGCAATATCGGTTTCACACTGCATGTGGGAGCACTGGACAGCGCACACAACCGCAATCAGGTCGCCTCCGAATGGGGAACAACGCTCGACCGGCTGCAGACGGCTGATCCCGGCGGCTATGTTCACGAGGTCGTCCTGCATGAAGGCCGAGGCCATTGGATGAACCGCGACGATGCGGTCGCCGTGCCGTGGATGGCGAAGTTCGAGCGAAACCCGTGGCCGAAGAAAATCGTCTGGGTCCAGGACGATGTCATTCATCCGCGGTTCTACTGGCTGAAACTGGTCCCCGGCACTGCCAGCGGCACGGCCGACATTCCTGATCGGGCTGACTCCAGGGCCGCCAAAGCCGGCGACGAAATCATCGCGTCGATCGAAGGCAATTCCATCCGCATCGAAAAATCCCCGACAATTCGACTCAGTCTGCTGTTGAGCGACGAGATGCTCAATCTGGATGAACCCGTGACTGTGATTCTCCCGGACGGGACTACATCCAGTCACACGCCGGTAAGAACCATTGCCACGATTGCGGAGTCACTTCATGATCGTAACGATCCGGTCGCTGTTCCATCGGCGACGATCTTATTGGATGTTCCATAGGATCGCTGACATCAATCGGAAGGCGGCCGATGTGTTCCAAAACGAGCCAGATGAAAGTCCCTGAACCCCTTGGCTGCTCCTCGCCATATAGCTGTCTTCCGCTGGCTGGTGCTGCTGAGCGCCGTGCCGATCGGTTGCCTTGCGCTGTACTTTCTGTGGGATGAACTGAGTCTCCGGCGGCTGGCTGATCACGATGCTTGGGTCCGGCAACTGTACAACGACCATCGGATACTGATCACGGCCGCAGCGTTTGTCGGTTATGTCATCGCGACGGGAGCCAGCGTGCCGGGTGCGGCCGGACTGACTCTGGCCTGCGGCTGGCTGTTCGGATTCTGGCGAGCCCTGCTCCTTGTCAGTTTCGCGTCGACCGCCGGAGCGTCACTGTCTTTCATGGCCAGCCGGCTGCTGCTTCGCAATGCCGTGAGGGATCGCTTCGCCGACAGATTGAAGGAAGTCGAATCGGCACTGGACCGTGACGGCGCGTTTTATCTGTTTCTGCTGAGACTGGTTCCGGCAATTCCGTTCTTTGTGATCAACATCGTCATGGGACTGACGCCGATCCGGCTTCGGACGTTCTGGTGGGTCAGCCAGGTTGGAATGCTGCCCGGAACAGTTCTTTACGTCGCGGCCGGCGCCAGCGTACCGACTCTTCGGACACTGGCCGATCAGGGCATCACCGGCATTCTGACGCTCAAGGTTCTGGCTGCCTTCACCGCCCTCGGACTGCTGCCCCTGATCGCCCGCCGCATGATCGTGCGTCGGCACGCACGACTCCGCGCCTCGGTGCCCGAGTCCTGAAGCAGCTGTTTGTGTAGCGGAACTCGTGAGAGTTCCGACCTGAAGTCTCACGACTTCAGCTGCACTTTTGCGACTTCAGTCTCTAATTAATTCTACTGTCCCACATTCGACCCCAACGGCCTCGTGCCGTTGGTGAAACAGATGGAGAGCTAAAAACGCAAATTACACACCGACCCATTCTTCCTGCATTCCCGCCGACGGCGGGAATGCAGGAAGAATGGGTTGGGTTGCGGGGCGTTGCACGGCTAGCTCTCCATCATCTTCACCATCCAGACGAGCTGGATGGGGTCTTCAAGGAAAACCTGGGACAGTCGAAGTAGTGAGTTTCCCTGAAGATCCGGCTCGATAGAATTCAACGGCCGCGGAACCAGGATTCTCAGGGCGCACTCTTGAAACGGGTGCTTTGGACCGGTGAACTTTGTCAATGAGGATTCAGCCGAGGCAGTTTCCGTTTTCTCCCAGATCATGTCCGGAGTCCGATCATGCTGATTCGCGTCAGCTTCGTGCGTTCGAGCTGCTGCATGTCGGCAGTGTTTCTGTCGGCGTCCTGGGCAAGCGCAGCCGATGCTGAATTCCGGGCGGCTGGGCCTGTCCGCCGGATCGGCGCGCGGCGCGCGCAAAATCCTCGACTACGCGCTCGCCTATGCCAAAGAGCGCAAGCAGTTCGGGCGCGCGATCGGCTCCTTCGAGATGATCCAGAAGAAGTTCGCCCTGGCCGC
>JANNGQ010000183.1:0-1566 GCA_031403975.1 Planctomycetota bacterium | reverse complement strand
GCCTGTCCGTTGATCATCAGACCACACATGCCGCAGATGCCTTCGCGGCAGTCATGATCGAACGCGACCGGTTCGTCGCCCTGTTGGAGCAACTGCTCGTTCAGCACGTCCAGCATTTCGAGGAACGACATATGAGTGCTCACGCCGCTCAGCCGATAATCGCGAAACGCACCCTTCTCGTCGGGACCGGCCTGACGCCATACGCGAAGAGTCAGATTCAGCAAGTGACTGCTCATGATTATTTGTAGCTCCGGGTCGAGGGCTTGACGTTTTCGAAAACGAGCGGTTCTTTGTGCAGCGTCGGCTGCTCGCCCGCACCATTGAATCCCCAGGCACCGACATAAGAGAACTGTGCATCGTTGCGATCGGCTTCTCCGTCCGGAGTCTGATATTCCTCGCGGAAGTGACCGCCGCAGGACTCTTCGCGATGCAAGGCATCGATTGCAAGCAGTTCTGCAAACTCCATGAAGTCGGCAACTCGCCCGGCCTTCTCGAGGCTCTGATTGAGCGAATCGCTGGAACCGAGGACTCGAAGATCCTTCCAATACTGTTCACGCAGGTCACGTACCTTTGTGACGGCACCGGTCAGGCCAGCCTTGTTGCGAGCCATCCCGCAGTGTTCCCACATGAGCAGTCCGAGTTCCCGGTGGAACGAATCCACACTGCGACGGCCTCGGACATTCAGCAGCTTCGTGACGCGGCCCTCGGCATCGCTTTTCGCCTGCAGGCAAGCCGGATGGTCGTCCGGAACTTTCGGCAGCTTCGCCGTCGCCAGGTGATCGCCGATCGTGTAGGGAAGGACGAAATAGCCGTCCGACAATCCCTGCATCAAAGCGCTCGCACCGAGTCGGTTCGCTCCGTGATCCGAGAAGTTCGCTTCCCCGAGAACGTACAGGCCGGGCAGGTTGCTCATCAGGTTGTAATCGACCCACAGTCCGCCCATCGTGTAATGAACCGCCGGAAAGATTCGCATGGGGCCTTTGTAAGGATCCTCCGCCGTGATCTTGTTGTACATGTGCAGCAGGTTTCCGTACTTTTTCCGGATCACGTCTTCACCATCGCGACGAATCGCGTCGCGGAAATCCAGAAACACGGCCAGCCCTGACTCCCCGACGCCGAACCCGGCATCACAGCGTTCCTTTGCTGCACGGGATGAGATATCTCTCGGTGCCAGATTGCCAAACGACGGATAGCGGCGTTCGAGATAATAGTCACGCTGATCGTCGGGGATCTCGGCCGGCGCTCGTTTGTCGCCCTTGTCCTTCGGCACCCAGACTCGTCCGTCGTTGCGCAGGCTTTCGCTCATCAGAGTCAGCTTCGACTGATAGTCGCCGCTGACCGGGATGCAGGTCGGATGAATCTGCGTGTAACATGGATTGGCGAACAAAGCCCCTCGACGATGACATCTCCACGCTGCCGTGACGTTGCTGCCTTTCGCCATCGTCGAACGCGTCCGGCGCGATGGTGAGCCCGAGGGCCAGCGGCGCGGCCTGCAGGCGCACCTCCTCGATCGACGCCTTGCCGCAGATGCCGCACGACGACGAGGCGTAGAACGCGCGACGGCCC
>JANNGQ010000182.1:0-5407 GCA_031403975.1 Planctomycetota bacterium | reverse complement strand
GTGATGTAGCCGCGAACGATCACTTCGACTGACAGCGGTGCCGCCTCACGCGCGATCAGCACATTCGGGTCTGGTGTCGACAGCGCATGATTGGCGACGAGGTCACGCGAGTGCTCGAACCACCACCACGAGAGCTGGTTCAACACCTGGCCCTTGTAGGGGACGCCGGCGATGATGCGGTCGAACGCCGACAGCCGATCGGTGGTGACGAAGAGCCGCCGATGGTCGGACAGCGCGTATGACACCCGTACTTTGCCGTCGCGTCGATCGGCAAGCGACAGTTCGACGTCGACCAGTGGCTCGGGGAGCGGCTCGGGCAAGGGTTCGGGCACTGCCGACAGGCTGCTGTCCATCACAGATCCTTTGCGTGGCGAACGCCGTTGGCGAACAGGCGCAGACCAAGATGCGCTGCGCCACCACCGTTGCGTCGGTTGTGGGGATGCTGGCGGGCGATGATGTGATTCTCGGGGTGCGGCATCAACCCGAGCACCACCCCGGAGGCATCGCTGACGCCGGCAATGTCCGCTACCGATCCGTTGGGATTGGTGCTCCGATAGCGCAACGCCACCTGTCCGGTGGCCGCGAGCCCGTCGGGATCGGGGTGAACGTAGCGACCTTCGCCGTGGGCGATCGGACAGTGGATCGGATCGTCGATGCCCTGAGTCCACACCGACACGCTTGTCGGAACCGGGTCGAGAACAACCCAACGACAGTCGAAGCGCCCCTGGGCATTGTGGCCGAGCGCGCCTGGGAGCAGTCCCGTGCGGGTGAGTACCTGGAATCCGTTGCAGATGCCGATCAGCGGCCGCCCCGCGTCGACAAATGCCCGAAGCTGATCGCCGAGTCCGACCATCAGGTCGAGCGCCAACATCCGCCCGGCGCCGAGCGAATCGGCGTAGCTGAAGCCACCGGCCACCACGGCGACTCGAGCCTCGTCGAGGAGGTGCGGTCGACGGATCAGTTCGTCGGCCAGCACGATCCGCACCGAGGCTCCCGTCAACTCCAGCGCAAGTGCCGCGTCGCGGTCACGGTTGGTTCCGGGCCCGGCAATGACGAGTGCTGGAACTCTGCTCACGCGTCGACCTCGTCCTGAAAGGCATTGACGAGCGCGCTGAGTGGCAGCGATTCCACCCCGGCGATCACGAGTGTCGACTCGTCGTTGACGATGCCGATGCGGATGGCGCGGTTGTTCATCACCTTCAGAAATGCTTCGACGTGCTGCGGCTCCACCTCGACGACGAGGCGGCCGCACGACTCTGCGAACAGCGCCGTGGTCAGGTCGTCGTGGGGCAGGGCATCGATGGTGGCGCCGAGTCGGCCGGCGATGCACATTTCGGCGATCGCCACGGCGAGGCCGCCCTCGCTGAGGTCGTGGCACGACTCGATCAGCCCAGCACGCATGGCGGCATGGAGATGGCGATAGTCGGCGGGGGCTTCAGGTACCGGAGCGGGCGCCACGCCCGGAAGGTTTGGAGCCCGGTGGACCATGTCGAGATGCGAACCGGCGAACTCGGTGTGGGTCGCACCGATGAGGTCGACAATCCGCAGACCCTTCACACGAATGGCGGTCGTGGCGGCCAGCAGATCATCTTCGTGTTCGAACGAAGCGAACAGGACTCGCTGACTCATGCGGCTTTCTCCCCGGAAACCGACAACGGCGCCTGCCGCTTTTTCAATTGTGCGGCCCCTTTGATCTCGGCGATTGCAATCGCCGGTGCAATCCGGCAGAACAGCAGAAAGCAGGTGAAAAACAGGCCGAAACTGCCCGCCAGCGTCGCGATTTCGACAGTCGTCGGCGAGTAATGTGCCCAACTGGATGGCAGAAAGTCGCGGTGCAGACTGGTCACAATAATCACGAATCGTTCACACCACATGCCGACGTTGACCAGAATCACGATGACGAAGACCAGCGGCAGACAGGTGCGGATCCGGCGGATCCAGAGGAACTGCGGAACAATCACGTTGCAACTGACCATGATCCAGTAGGCCCAGGCCATCGGGCCGAACGCCCTGTTCTTGAACACGAACTGCTCATATCCGTTGCCGCTGTAGAACGCCATGAAAAACTCCGTGCCATACGCCAGGCCCACAAGACAGCCCATCGACAGCATCAGCAGGCACATGCGTTCAATGTGCTTCAGTGTGATGTAGTCCTCCAGACGCATCGTGCTGCGAGCGATGATCATCAGTGTCGTGACCATCGCCAATCCGCTGAAAATCGCTCCCGCGACAAAGTAGGGAGGAAAGATTGTCGTATGCCATCCGGGAATGACAGCAGTGGCAAAGTCCATGCTCACGATGGTATGTACGGAGAACACAAGCGGCGTTGCCAGACCGGCCAGCAGCATGTAAACGGTCTCATAGCGGTGCCACGTTCGGGCTGATCCGTCCCAGCCGAGAGATAACAGGGACGTGACTCGTTGTCGAAGTCCGGGTTTTGATCGATCACGAATCGTGGCCAGGTCGGGAATCAGTCCGACGTACCAGAAAACTGCGGAGATCAGGAGATACGTCGAGATGGCAAACACATCCCACAACAGCGGCGACTTAAAATTGACCCACAGCGGCCCGCGTGTGTTGGGATAGGGGATCATCCAGTAAGCCAGCCACGGCCGTCCCATGTGGATCAGCGGAAAGATGCCCGCACACATCACGGCGAAGAGTGTCATCGCCTCTGCCGAGCGATTGACGGCAGTCCGCCATTTCTGACGAAACAGAAACAACACGGCCGAAATCAGCGTACCGGCATGTCCGATACCCACCCAGAAAACAAAATTGGTGATGTCAAACGCCCAGCCCACCGTTTTGTTCAGACCCCATGTGCCAATCCCCGTCGCGATCTGATACCAAACCGTGACCACACCCAGAACCAGTGCCGCCACCGCGGTGCTGAAAGCCCACCACCATAGTGCGGATGGCTTTCGATCCATGGGAGCGCAGATATCGCGGGTCACGTCGCCAAGTGTTTTGTCGCCGCTGATCAGTGGAGGGTGTTCCGACGTCATCAACTCAGACATGCGGGCCTCCCTCGGCGGAACTGTCCTCGGCCCGATTTCTGACGATGCGCAGATAAGACACATTGGGCCGGAAATTGAATTCCTCCAGAACTCCGTAACGCCGCGGATTCTGCAGCGTGCCCTTGAGGGCGCTTTGAGGGTCGTTCAGATCACCGAACACGATTGCCTTTGCCGGACAGGACTGCTGGCAGGCGGTCTGCACCTGGCCATCGGTGAGTGGTGCTCCCTGCCGTACGGATTCAATCTTCCCCTGCTCGATGCGCTGCACACACATCGAACATTTCTCCATCACGCCCCGCGTCCGTACAGTGACGTCCGGATTCAGCGCAAGGTTGAGGAGCGAATCCTCGCGAGGATAGTCGAACCAGTTGAAACGGCGGACTTTGTAAGGACAGTTGTTGGCACAATAGCGCGTCCCGACACAGCGGTTGTAGACCTGTTCGTTGAGGCCTTCATGGCTGTGGACGGTGGCGAGGACCGGGCAGACAGTTTCGCACGGTGCGTTATCACAGTGCTGACACATCATCGGCTGGTGTGATACGGTGATGTCGTCATCGTCGCCCCCGTAATAGCGATCGATGCGGATCCAGTGCATTTCCCGCTGTCGCCGCACTTCATCCTTTCCCACGACTGGCACGTTGTTCTCGGACTGACAGGCGACCAGGCATGCCGAACATCCGGTGCAAGCGTTCATGTCGATCGACATTCCCCAGGCATGTCCGTCCTTCGGATGATCCTCCGCCCATAACTGGACATCGGAAGACACATGCTGCGCCGGCTTACCGGCCTGCGGATCGCGGGCAAAGGCCGCCAGCGAGGTCTGCTGCACCACATCACGAACTTCTGCACCGTGTGGAGCGACGTTGCGGGGAATCTCCAGGGTATGATGTTCCTGAGTTGCGGCCAGATCGAGCCGTCGGCCGATTTTTCTGAGCGTCACATTGCTCCGGATGTAACGCAATGATCCGCCACTCGAGTCGATGAGCGTGGCTGCATTCTTTCCCACAGTGTCTCCGGCATTTACGGTGGGTCTGGATTCCAGCCATCGAGGTCCGATATTGGCAAAACGATCAGTCCCCTTGACCCCATATCCCAGGGCGATCGCGATGACTCGATCGTGCTGACCACGCTGGATCAGCACCGGCAGTTCAATTGGGTCGCCAGCATCACTGCTGGAAACGCTCACCACATCGCCGTCGGTCAGTACCAGCTTCTCAGCTATGGCAGCAGAAACGCAGACATAGTTGTCCCAGGTCACTTTCGTCACAGGATCCGGCAGTTCCTGCAGCCACGGGTTGTGTGCATGCCGACTGTCGGTCAGGCCCACTTTGGAATACAGCGACAGGCAGTAGTCACCGACCGCGGCTGCCTGCGGAATCAGCTTCACAGCGCTGGCCTCGAATTCTCCGGCCGCCACGGATCGCGGGGTGACCTCAACAAACCCGTCATGCACGGACCTGTCCCAGAACGACTGGAACGACGACGCTTTCGCTCTGGGCAGGATGTCGTTTTCCCAGGTCGCACGAACAAGTTCGTATGCCGTTGCGGTCTGTCCGGACCATCGGGCGAGACTTTCCAGAATCGAACGGGTTTTACCCAGCGGTTCCAGCAGTGGCTGAAAAATGCTGACAACGCCGCTGATCGGTTCGGCATCCATCCATGCTTCCAGCGGATGGTGATCGGGACAGACAAAATGGGCGCGAGATGCAAAATCATCGGTGCGTTCTGAGAAGCTGACCAGCAGTCGCACATTTCCAATTGCCGCCAAAAGCGACTCGGTCACAGGCAGATTATGCGTCAGATCCGTACCCGCGACGAACAGAGCCGAGACCTTACCGGCTGACAGTTCGTCGAGCAGAGTCAGAACGTCGCCATCGTTTCCCTGACGTTGCCGGCTGGGCCGTTCAATGTCGACCGTCTGTCCATAATTCCCGAGCAGATGATTGATCGAATTCACCAGAATCTGAACGGCTACGTCCTGACTGTCGCATAGCACGAGGCTGTTTCCGCGGGCGTTCCAGAGGCGATCGACCAGCGCCGCAAGGTCCGTTTCAGGAATCGGAGAAGGCGACAGTCCGTCACGTTCCGGTGACTGTCCGTTTCGCACAGCCAGTCTGACGAAGACGTGGTTCAACACGAGGCCGAATTCATCCTCCGCCAGTCTGATGCGACGGTCGGCGTTGCTGCCGGTCAATGACATGCGTCCTTCCAGCTGCACATGAAACGACATGGCGGGATTTTCGGCTGTCGGAATCCGGCGTGTCCGCCACCCGGCCGTGACCGAGAAGAGCTGCATCAGCTTGGCGCTCGGAGGTAGGCGCGAGCCTTCGGCGAATTCGCCGGCGCGGATGCGCGCGTGCAGGCGATCGCGAGCTTCGTCGTTAAGCTTG
>JANNGQ010000181.1:0-3326 GCA_031403975.1 Planctomycetota bacterium | reverse complement strand
CCATGGGGGCAGGGCAGTTCTGCACCAATCCCGGCATTGCGGTGATCATGACCGGGGCCGAGGGCGATGCCTGCATCGCCGCCGCCCGCACAGCCCTTGCCGCCACCGGTCTGTTGACGCTATTCAAGACCGTCGCTGACTCCTTTATTCCCTGTGACACCTTTATTCCCTGCCCACCGCGGATTCGGGAATGTGTTCATCACTGAAGATAGCCGCAAGAGCCTCGGTGATGCCCGATGAGATGTCCGGGCTGAGTTCATTCGCCGAAACCGCTTCAGTCTGACCGGCGGCCCTGCATGACCGAGGAAGATCGATCGCGATGACGGTCAGCAGGATCAGCATGAATCGAGCAGAACGAAGAACTCGCATAGTCCTTTGATTCCTGTATGACCGGCGGAACAAATATCCGTCACGGCGTCGTAAACTGCTCAGCTCGTATCTCAATGCGTTTGATGACAAGAGAACAGTGGCCGTCGCGACCTGTCATTTGATGAACTCCGCGTGCAGGCTGAACTTTGTGAGCTGTACGGCGGAAGCGTGAGTGTTGTCTCCGGAGTGCAGGAAGAGCCGAATTCCGCCGCGAGCAACAGGTTGAGTCGGCTCTTCCAGAGTCCCAACGATTCGATCTCCTTCCCAGTCAGATGATCGTGCCAGTACAGTGACCCGATTTCCATCACGATTGATGCGAAGTGCTGTGACAGAGCTGACTTCGAAGCCGGTCGCCACGACCGCACCATCGTCTGCCGACCGCTCTGTCGCCTGCTGACGATTCACGGTCAGTCGAGTCATTCCGCCTGAGTCCTTCGCGAGCACAGGGTGGTACCGGGTTCGCCGACCGTCAGCCAGTTCCACTTGAAACGCCATCAGGCTCAATTCGCCCACCGGATAGGTCGTAGTAAATCCCGCCAGCAATCTGAGTGTCGAGTGTGATTCGTCGGGCAGCACCCAGCTTGTGAGGAATGCCAGCCGATCTTTGTCGGGCATCGCTTCAGCATTCCGATGAATCTGCAGTGCGGACTCGGCGATGTGGTCTTCGGAAAAAATCGCTCCGAGCGCGGACAGAATGCCTGGCGACGGTGCCCTGACCGGCATCCCCGTCGTTTGCCGGAGAATCGAATCATCAGCGCATGCGCGGACGGAATCGGTGGCCAGACTTGAAGCCACGAGCAGCAGAATGGGAAGAGCAATGGGTACTCGCATGGTCAGAAAAGTACCAGAGATGATTCCCGCAGTCGCGAAGCAACCCTGTTCCTGTCGGTGCTCTTCGCTGTTTCACGCAAAGATTCCGTGTGCGGAACGCTAGACTACAGCACTGGCAACCTTGCGAATCCTCCAGATTCATTGCGTGATCAGGATCCTGAGGGCGACATTGCATGGGACTCAGGAAAAAGCCGGACCTGGGTCCCGGAGTACCGGGAAATGAGGCCATTTTGAACGACTCTGCCTTGGTTGAGGGACTTCGTCGGCGAGACCCGGACGCAGTACAGCATTTGAGTGAATGCTGCCTGCCGGCGGTTTGGCGATTTGTCTACGTCCGGGTGAAGGGTGACCGGCATCTGGCAGAAGACATCGTGAGCGAAGCCGTGTTGGCTTTGATTCGCGCCGCTGCCGACCCGACCGTGGAAATCGGCAATCCCGCGGGCTGGATGAGATCCGTCGCCGCAAACAAGATCGTCGATCATTTTCGAGCCGCGGCGCGAGTGCAGCATTTGATTGATCAGGCGAAGCAATCGACGCTCCTTCTCGACGACCAGGACGCCGGGCGTAAACAGGAATTGCTGGAACACAGAGAAGAGATTCGCCAGGTCCTCGACGATCTGCCGGAACAGACTCGAATGGCTCTGGAGTGGAAGTACATCGACAAGCAGTGCGTGAAGGTAATTGCTGAGCGACTTGAGGTCACAGAAAAGGCTGCCGAATCGATCCTATTCCGCGGACGCAGGGAATTTCGGGAGCGGATGCAGAAGATGAGCAGTCTCGACGAATCCTTTAGTGAGCAGGAGTGCATTCGATGCAATGGAATCGATCGGCGAGTGGCGAAAAAGCCATGCGAGACGGATCAACAGCCGGTTGATGAAGACGGTGGATCGATTCAGGGAGATCCTGCATCGACCGGCATGGATCAGGCGTTTGAGGCAACGAAACTGGGGCAGTCATAGTCTTCCTGGTAATTCTGCAATGATGAACACCGACACAAATGAAGCATCGCCGGAATCGATCGAAGATCGAGAGCTCGAAGAACTGCTGACAAGCGCGTTCGATGCTCCGCCGGTGCCTCGTTCTCTGCTGAAGCGACTGGACAAGGCGATTGAACGCGAGTGGGGCAAATCGCCTCGACTTTCGGACGCGCCGGGTGTCAGGTTGCAGCGAACTTTTATACGCGGATCGCGTTGGGTCCGCAGCGTCTCCGCCGGTGCAGCCGTAGTCATCGTTGTGATCTGTGTCGCGCTCTTCAACAATTCTTCGACGGCCTATGCATGGTCTTCGATGGTGGAAGCGCTCAGCAGGCAGGTTCTGGTTCAGCTGAAAGATAAGGGTGTGACCCGCTGGATGTCCCTGCCGGACGGACTCGTGGGCGAGACCTCGCTGGATTCATCGGTCCTGCTCGATGCGAAGAATCGCGTTGTCCTGCGTCGAAGCAGGAACTCGAAGGCGATTGAACGCGAACGACTGCATGGCGGATCGACGCAACGACAGAATAGTCTGGTGATGGCTTTCCTGCTGGGGCAGTCGGGAGGAGCGTTGTCCAGTGACGGCTTCGAGTCAGCGCGCGTCGTTGATGAGAGCTGGAAGGCGGTTCGAGTTGGCGGTGATCGGCGAATCCAGCTCAACGTGCGGCTGAGTGCCATCGACGGTCAGAGTGCTGACCTTCAGATTCTGATTGATCCGCAGTCGCATCTTCCGGTGACGTGCAGCGTGGACGCGGCAGGTGTTGAACAGGTGGTGACAGTGTCCTATCCGGATGAGTCCGCAGCGACACGAATCGCCCTCGCCTTTCCGGAGGACATGCCAATTGTCGACGTGGATCCCTCCGCTGAAATACGAACGGCCTCCAATGCAGAGAACAAAATCCCAGAGTCACCGAACGTCGGCGTGTCCGATGTGCCCATTGACGTCGCCGATGTGCCGGACCATGCGAATGACAGAACATCGTTGCTGGAGGCGGCGTCGAAATGGAAAGCTGTTGAAATGAAGCCCAGCCCTTCCGGAAATGTCGTGAAGGATCTGGACACGTTGCTGGCGCGGTTATGGGAAGAAAACAATGTGAAACCCGTCGCGACGGCAACCGATGAAGAACTTCTGCGACGTGTATGTCTGGATCTGGC
>JANNGQ010000180.1:0-5956 GCA_031403975.1 Planctomycetota bacterium | reverse complement strand
GGCTCGAAAGCCAACCAGGTGACGATTGCTCTGAGCGTCGTTGAAATGAAGGCCGCCATCGAACGAATGCGTGAGATTCTGCAGAATGTGGAGTAATGTGGCACCTTGACCGGTCGCTCCGGCAATCGGGATTCTGTTTTGGCACCACGGAAAGCAGCCGGTCGAGCATCGTTCATGCTTCATCACGAGCGAATTGTGGTTCTCTCAGGGCCCAGTGGCAGCGGAAAAACAACGCTGGTGCGGGAACTGGTGAACCTCGCGCCGGTAAAGCTGATCAAGTCCGTGTCGGCCACGACCAGACCGCCGCGACCGGGAGAACTTCACGGCGATGATTATTGGTTTCTGCCGGATGCTGAGTTCCGTCACAGTCTGAAACGCGGGGAATTCATCGAATTTGCCGAAGTTTTTGCGTCTGGATACCTTTATGGCACTCTGAAATCCGAGCTGGATCGTGCCTGGCAGCAGAATGGATGGGCATTCCTGGAAATCGACGTCCAGGGGGCCATGAAGGTTGTGCAGCATTACCCGGATACTGTTACGATTTTCCTCAGTACGCCTTCGCCGACAGAATTTGAGCGGCGGCTGAGGGCTCGCGGGACGGAATCCGAAGAAGTGATCCGACGGCGACTGGCAACGGCAGAGAAAGAACTGCAGCAGGCCGGCCGGTATCGATATGTGGTAGTGAACGATCAGCTGGAAACCGCGGTCAGCGAGATCTGTAAGATTCTGAAGGCGGAGGAGACAGCTCGAAATGCATGATGAATTCCGTGAAGATGAAATTGCCCGCATGGTGGGAGGCCGGTTCAAGCTGACCTCGCTGATTCAGAAGCGGATGGTCGCTCTGAACCGCGGCGCACGTCCGCTGGTGGATCTGCAGACCAAGGATCTGATGCAGATCGTGGTGGCAGAGATCATGCAGAACAAGGTGTATCTCGACACGTCAGGCAATGTAAAGGCCGTCCAGGATGATTCGTCGCTGGTCGACAAGATCGACCGACTTCTTGCCGGCGATGGCGGGCCTGATGTCAGCGACATGTAAGGCGGCAGGCCGCTCAGTTTCAATGCGCCCTGAGTCCTGATCGCAGGATGGGCATTTCTGCCCGTCGTTCTTTTTCGAAATGGCGACGGGCAGGAATGCCCAGCCTGCTGAGTCACACGGTGATGCCTGACACACTCCGCAATTGCGAAATCCTGCTCGGTGTGTCAGGCGGCGTGGCGGCCTACAAAGCAGCGGACCTCTGCAGCCGCATGGTACAGCGCGGTGCTAAAGTGTCCGTCATCATGACCGAATCGGCTCATCGGTTCATCGGAGCGACAACGTTTGAGGCCTTGACGGGCCGACCGGTGCATTCAGACGCTTTCGACGCGAAGGAGCATTTTCAGGGTGAGCACATCGGCCTGGCGCGCCGCGCAGAGCTGGTTGTCATCGCTCCCGCAACGGCTCAGACGATCGCCAGACTGGCACACGGCATGGCCGATGATCTGCTGAGCACAACCGTGCTGGTCACAACCGCTCCGGTCCTGGTTGCCCCGGCCATGAACTGTGACATGTGGGCCAAACCGGCGGTGCAGCGGAACATTGCCCGACTGATCGCCGACGGCCTTGACATGATCGGTCCGGAAGAAGGCTGGCTGAGCTGTGGTCAGATCGGAGCCGGCCGCATGGCCGATCCCGGAAGTATTCTGGATCGGATCGACGCGCTTCTGTCGAAGTAAGATGATCCGGCGCTGTCGGACATCGCCTTTCCTCTGGCAATGGTCGGCTGGGGATTATTTCCCAGGAAGTGTCGTGGCGGGGAGTCGACCCCTGTTTCTGCAGCTTTGATCCCGTGACTTGACATCGAACGGGCGTTGTCGGTCGCGCGAGCACAATCAACGCTCGTCAACCCTCGCCGCTCGAGGATCGCCCCACATCGGCGGCTGCAACGTGACTTGGACCAGTGTGCCACTCACGAAAATCCTTGCTCATTTAATTGATTAAAGTAGTAGAGGAAAGACGTCTCCAAACAGTGTTTGGAGGTTGTGATGAGTGTGGATGAACGAAGATCGGATCAGTCGGATGCTGTGAACCACGCGGGTGAAAGCCAGCTGGAGCGCAGCGAAAGCTGGGTTTCACCCGCGGCGCGAAACCCGGAGGGGCCTCCTCCGGATGCGGAGGGCGAATTCGAGGGTGACCTGGACCTCGACGTGGATACCGACTGGCTCGGGGAGATGCCGGCTCCTCCGGCAAAAAGCAAGAGAGCTCCGTGGAAGGAGCTTCTGGACGGTCCGCTCAAAAAGACTCGGCGGCGCGGGACTCTGTCTCCGGGCGTTGAGCGACCCGAGCTGCCCGTCTCACCACAGCAGAAACTCCTGCTGCTGGATACCTGGCAACGAAGTGGACTCCCGGCGACGGATTTTGCTGCGCTGGTCAACATTTCCCGGCAAACTCTGTATGCGTGGAAGAGGAAGTTTGACGAGCTCGGGCCAGGAGGACTGGTCGATCAGCCAAAGGGATCCAAAGCTGGCAGCCGACTGCCGGAGGTGACCAAACGGACCATTCTGATGCTGAAACAGGCTCACCCCGAATGGGGCTGTGAACGCATCAGCGACATGCTGGTCCGTGGGCCGGCACTTCCCGCCAGTCCCAATGCGGTGGCCCGAGTCCTCCGCGAAGCGGGATACACGGTTGTCGAGCATCCGACAAAGCCGCACCGGGATCATGTGCGGAGCTTCGAACGTGCGGCCCCCAATCAGCTCTGGCAGACTGATCTGTTTACGTTCATGCTCAAACGGCAAAACCGTCGGGTGTATCTCGTGGCGTTCATGGACGACCACAGCCGGTTCATCACCAGCTACGGTCTGCATGGCAGTCAGTCATCACCGCTGGTGATTGAAGTGCTGCGAGCGGGCATTGCGGCCTACGGCGTACCAGCCGAAATCCTCACCGACAACGGCGCGCAATACATCACGTGGCGCGGCAAGGGACAGTTCACTCGTGAGCTGGAGAAGCTCGGCGTGCGACAGATCGTCGCCCGCCCCAAACGGCCGCAGACGCTGGGGAAGGTTGAACGTTTCTGGGGAACGCTGTGGCGGGAATGTGTCCAGCGGGCCATCTTCCTCGATCTGGAAGACGCGCGTCGCCGTATTGGTCTGTTCGTCGATCACTATAACTTCCAGCGGGTCCATTCCGGGATTGATGGTCTGGTACCTGCCGATCGCTTCTTTCATGCCGCACCGCAGGTTCTGGCAACGCTCAAAGCCCGAGTGGCCGAAAACGCTCTGGCGTTGTCCCGACACGGCGTGCCTAAGAAACCCTTCTACCTGACGGGACAGGTCGAAGGAAAACCGTTCAGTGTGCATCAGTCGGGCGATCGAGTGATCCTGCAGCAGGCTGGTGAGGATCGCTCGGAAATCGATCTGATCCCGCCTGACCCGACTGTTGATGCCGCGGACGTGCTCCCGGATCCGGTCTGTCCTCACGGAATTCCGGAAGCTCTGTTCCCGATGCCGGAAGAATTGCCGCCAGGGTGCTCGGCCCTGGGCGACGAACCGGACGACTTCGATCGTTTCACAGAAGGAGAGCACACATGAAAAAGACGAAGCCCACTGCTTCGTCAGGAGTCCGGTCGGTGGCGAAGGAGACTTCGCCGCCGGCCGCCACTCCCAGCGAAGCGCAGCGCATGGCGGCCGCCATTCTGGAATGCCTTGCCGGGCTTTGTGCCCCGCCAAAGGCCGCAGAAGTCCTCGGGATCTCCCTGCCTCGCTATTATCAGCTGGAATCGCGTGCGCTGGATGGTCTCGTGGCGGCACTCGCTCCGCGTCCCAAAGGCAAGCAGGCCTCACTGGAAATTCGAGTGAGACAGCTGGAAAAAGAGCTCGAATCCGCTCAGAGAGCCTGTGCGCGTCAGGAAGCTCTGGTGCGGGTGACCCAGCGAACTCTGGGGCTGACGGCTCTGGCAAAACCGGTGGTTCGTCCGGCGGCGACCGATGGTCGGCGTCGCCGAAACCGTCGCCCGACCGTGCGGGCCATGAAAGCGGCTGTGGAACTGCGGAAACAGGGTGACGCAACTGCTGCCGCAGAAGCTATAATCGAACCACTGGCCATACCCAGCGCTCACACGGAGGGCCCCTGAGTATGAAAGGCGTCAGACGATCGGCAGGGGGAGTCTCAGTCCATGGCAGGACGCAAAACTTCAGGCCCCGCGTTAGTGACTCATCTGGATGGTTCGCCCTGTGCGAAAGAACGGCTCGAACTGATTCTGGCCACGATCAGTGGTCAGATCACGGTCGTTGCTGCTGCCGCACAACTCGGAATCAGCGAAGCGATGTTTTACAAACTTCGCAGCCGAGTCCTGCAGGTGAGTCTCGAGGATCTGGAACCCAAGCCGATCGGTCGGCCGCCACGCTCCGACAGGGATTCTGCCGAAGAGCAGGCCCTGACACACAAAGTCGAGGAACTCGAACGCGAGCTCCAGGCGCAAACCATTCGTCTGGAACTGGCCCAGACCATTCCGCAGGTCCTGGAGAAACGTGCTCCCGCCACGACTCAAAAAAAAAGGAGTTTGACTCGGGACAACTCCCGGACTCGGCGGCGTCGCAGAAAACACCACACGTAAACTCTGCGGTCGTAACGGAGTCGCGACTGGATCGACATGCCGCTCGACAGCAACACAGCCGCTCCCGGGAGGCGGCCGTGCGAACGTCGGCCGTGTGTTTTGCCAAAGACTGGGGACTCTCGTCCCGGCGAGCGGCCCGGGAGCTGCATCTTTCGGCTCGCACCCTGACGAAATGGCGTGAGCGGAGCGTCAAGGGAACACTGGCTGCCGTGCCGCGAGGACGCCCTGTGACCGAGGCGTCGTCGGAGCACCAGCTTGCGGTCGCTGAGGTGCTGGATGAATGCGGGGCGACCGTCAACCTCGCCTCTCTGCGCAAGGCTTGCCCTGCGATTCGACCGGCGATCCTGGCCGAACTCCGACACGATCATCGCCGGCAACTCCTCGCGCAAAAGCTGCGGGCCAGTCACACGCTGACCTGGATTTCCGCCAATACCGTGTGGGCCATCGACCATTCCGTGCCTCCCGGGATGATCGACGGTCGATACCCGTTCATCCTGTCCGCACGCGACCTTGCCAGTGGCATGCAACTGGCCTGGACGCCCGTGGAAGACGCTACGACACAAACCACTTTGAAAGTGCTGCAGTACCTCATCACTATCCATGCCGCTCCGCTGGTCATCAAGAGCGACAACGGCTCGGCCTTCACCAGTCATGCGTTCAGAAACTGGCTCGACGCGCATGACATCCTGCCGCTGCTGTCCCCGGTCCGCATGCCACAATACAACGGCGCTTGTGAAGCGGGTATCGGCGCGGCCAAACGGCGGACGGAAGTGATTGCTGAACGTCACGGTCGTGCGCTGTGCTGGTCAGCCAGTGATCTGGATGCAGCGCTGCAATGGGGTAACGAAGAAAGCTATCCCGGCGGCTTCGCCGCCGGCACACCGGCCGCACGCTTCGCCGGCCGTATCAAAATCACCGAAGCAGCCCGTAGCACCTTTCGGCGGGCAGTGATAAAATACCGCGCCGAATTGCTCCATGAACTCTGCGGGACTCAGCCACCCGGAGACCAAATGAATGCTCTGCTTTCCCGACGAGCCGTACGAGAGGCCCTTGTGGACCTCAACTACCTCGTCATTTCCCGGAGACCATTTCCTCAACCATTTAATTCAACGAAATGCGCAACAATTAAGTGATGGGCACACTACTACGACGCCCGTTGGTACGACCCCAAACTCGGCCGGTTCGTAGCGGAAGACCCCATCGGGTTCGCGGCAGGTGATGCGAATCTGTCAAGGTATGTCAGGAACAGCACGCCGAATGCCACGGACCCGACGGGGATGAATCCGAATAAGCGTGGAGTTAAGACTATCAAACAACTTGAGGACGAAGCCCGAAATGCCGAGGCAAAGCTGTTGCCG
>JANNGQ010000179.1:0-7684 GCA_031403975.1 Planctomycetota bacterium | reverse complement strand
GGGGATCGTCGCCTGCAGTGATGACACAGCCGTGCTCGAAACGCTCTGTGAACTGTCCAGGCCAGCGCGGCAAGTGCTGGACACGTTGCCGGATCTGACGAGCTGCCGCAGTCCGCTCGGACCGGGAATCTATCTGATCGGGTTCCAGAAACGAGATGTTCAACGAGCCCGTGAAGTAGATCGCCTGAGTGTCAACGGAAACCATCTTCAGGGCCGCACATCGGATGAGATGCCAGGCAGCATCTACCCTCTGATGGCGACCGGCGAATACTGCGGCTCACTGATTCATTCTCCGAATATCTACGACTTTCCGGTTTCGATGCACATCGCCCGCGTGCGTGGCGGCGACGCTGTCTGGGTCCACAACCGTGAACCCGTGCACTACCGCGAACTCTGGATGGACACTCGCGCAGGAATGCTGCGCTACTCGGGGATCGTCGCCTGCAGTGATGACACAGCCGTGCTCGAAACGCTCTGTGAACTGTCCAAAGACTGGAGCAAAGTGCGCTACGAGGAGTAGTTGGCGGACGATCCGAATTGCATCGAGGACACTTGCGTCGTCTGTTCGTTCGCCGAGGTTTTACTCATCAAGCTGCGCCCTGATACGCATTTCAGCGACCTCTTCATCTCCCCGCGCCGGAACCGGCAACGCCGTGAAGGATTTTAGGCAGTGTTTTTGAGCATTCTGGACTGTAGGGTGGGACCAGCGGCTGATAAGCCGCGCCGGCCCACCGCCGATCCTGATCGTTATGTTTGCTCAAAGAAAAATGGCCGGCTGAAGCCTACCCTACGAAGATTCGGCACTATTTCAACAGCCCCTTGCCAGTGGCGAAGGGACATCGGTGACTTCCCACCGGCGGGCTATTTGCCAGCGGCAACGGCAGCCTGAGCGGCCGCCAGTCGAGCGATCGGGATACGTCGTGGCGAGCAGCTGACATAATCCAGGCCGATTTCGTGGCAGAAGTAGACGGATTTCGGATCGCCGCCGTGCTCGCCGCAGATGCCGATCTTCAGCCCGGAACGAGTCTTGCGACCGTCTTCCACGGAGGTCTTCATCAATCGGCCGACGCCGGTCTGGTCGATCGTCTGAAACGGGTCGGCCGGGACGATGTCGTTCTCGGTGTAGTAGCCGATGAAGCTCTTGTATTCGTCGCGGCTGATGCCCAGACAGGTCTGAGTCAGGTCGTTTGTTCCGAAGCTGAAGAACTCAGCCGTCTGAGCGATCTCAGACGACGTCATCGCCGCGCGAGGAACTTCGATCATCGTGCCAGTCATGAACTCGACAGTTATGCCCTGCTCTGCGAAGACTCTGGCGGCCGTTTCTTTGATGATCGCCGTCTGGTTGTCGACTTCCGTTTTGTAACCAGCCAGCGGGATCATAATTTCCGGATGGCAGTTGATGCCGGATTTCTTGACGGCACAGGCGGCTTCGAGGATGGCCCGAGCCTGCATTGCAGTGATTTCCGGATACACAATACCCAGGCGGCAACCGCGGTGACCGAGCATCGGGTTGGATTCCTTCAGCTCTTCGACTCGACGCTGAACGGCCTCTTCGGAGACGCCGAAGGTCTTCGCCAGTTTTGGTCCGAGCGTCGGATCTTCGTGCATGTGGTGCTCTGAAAGGAACTCATGCAATGGCGGATCGAGCAGACGAATTGTCACCGGACGTTCACCCATCGTCGTGAAGAGGTGAGTGAAGTCATCTCGCTGAAATTTGAGCAGCTTCGCGAGTGCCTTTTCGCGGTCGGCCTTCTGAGTCGAGAAAATCATCTCACGCATTTCGTCGAGATGATCGAAAAACATGTGCTCAGTTCTGCACAGGCCCACGCCTTCAGCACCGAGAGCGATCGAGGCAATGGCATCGGCAGATTCCGTATTGGCTCGAACCTTCATCGTGCGATACTCATCAGCCCACTTCATCAATTGAGCGTAACGCGAATAGATTTCGGATTGCTCGGGCTTCAGCTTGCCCATCAGGACATCCATCACTTCCGATGGGCTGGTTTCAATCTTGCCTGCGAAGACTTCGCCTGTGAATCCGTCGACAGAGATCCAGTCACCTTCCTTCAGCACTTTGCCGCCAACTGTAACAGTGCCCGCTTCGTAGTCGATGTTCAGCTTGTCGCAACCGCAGACACAGGTCTTGCCCATCTGACGGCTGACGAGAGCCGCGTGAGACGATGCTCCACCAAACGCGGTGAGAATCCCTTTGGCGACTTTCATGCCTCGCAGGTCTTCCGGACTGGTTTCCTTGCGGACCAGAATCAACTGCAGGTTGTTGTTCACGTTCCACTGTTCTTCAGCGTCTGACGCATGAAAGACGATCTGTCCGGTCGCTGCACCAGGGCCGGCGTTGATGCCCCTGGCCAGGAACGCATCGGTCTTGCTCGCAGCAGCCTTTGCCATTGGATTGAAGATCGGCTGCAGCAGCTGGTTGAGGTCGTCAGCTGGAATGCGCCGCTTTTCCAGAGCCGTCTTTGCATCAATCAGACCCTCGTTCACGAGGTCCACCGCGATTCGAACCGCTGCGAAACCCGTGCGTTTGGCGTTGCGAGTCTGCAGCATCCACACTTTTCCGCGCTGGACAGTGAATTCTATGTCCTGAACTTCTTTGAAATGCTTTTCCAGAATCTTGCCGATGTCATCCAGCTGCTTGAACGCTTCAGGAGCATCTTTCACCAGAGTCTCTTCAATCCGCATTGGCGTGCGAGTTCCGGCGACGACATCTTCGCCCTGCGCGTTGATCAGATAATCACCACAGAAGCCCGGCAGTCCGATCGAGCAGTTGCGCGTCAGTCCGACGCCCGTTGCACAATCGTCGCCGAGATTTCCAAAGACCATTGCCTGCACGTTGGTCGCTGTACCCCAGTCGTGAGGAATGCCGTATTGTCGGCGATAAACCATGGCCCGGTCGTTCATCCAGCTTCCGAACACCGCACCGATGCAGCCCCAGAGCTGTTCCATCGGGTCTTCAGGGAAATCGATGCCCTTGTGCGTCTTGATGACTGCCTTGAACTGCACAACGATGTCCTTCAGAACCGCGATCGACAGATCTTTCTCGTGCTCCACGCCCGCATGTTCACGGGCTTTGTCGAGGATTACGTCAAAGTGATCAGGATCGTTCTTCGATTCCGGCTTCATTCCGAGCACAACGTCGCCATACATCTGGATCAGGCGGCGATAGCTGTCCCAGGCGAAATGCTCATTACCCGACTGCCTGATCAGAGCCTGCACGACTTTCTCATTGATTCCGATGTTCAGAACGGTGTCCATCATGCCAGGCATGGATTCACGAGATCCCGAACGGCAGCTCAACAGCATCGGATTTGCCGGATCGCCGAACTTTGAACCCATGATGGTTTCGGCATTCCCGATGGCCGCCTCGACTTGAGACTTCAGCTCGGGAGGATACTGCTTGTTGTGTGCATAAAAATACGTGCAGACTTCCGTCGTAATCGTAAAGCCTGCCGGCACCGGCAGACCGATACGGCTCATCTCTGCCAGATTCGCGCCCTTGCCGCCGAGCAGTGCCTTCTGTGTCGCATTACCTTCTGCCTTGCCATTGCCCCAAGTATACACGTGCTTTGCATCTGCCATTGAACGGAACCCTGTAAATAGAACGACTGCGACTGTCCGCGGCTGAGACTGAGAGGATGAAGAGCCAGATGCTTGCGGCACGAATCTTGAGAGGCACGGTCGGCAGACTGTCCTGACAATTCGCCACAAAACACCGGTCATCGTCGACCGTCCGCAGCGCGCACCAACTCCGGATGCGGGACCTGTGGTCAAACGAGTCGGCACGTTAGCAATGCGGTGTATAGTCTGCAAGCAGGAAGATCTCGCCGCACCCGATTGAGTCATTCGTCATTGATGATGGGAATCGTGGGTCGAGCAGGTCCCGGAAGTTCAAGTGAACACACGGCTGAATGAACTTGCGGCGAAAGAGGATTTGACCAGAATCCGGCAAAGACGTATCACCGGACGTCTGGAAGTGCGGAAATTGAGGGATCGTTCAACAATTCGTTCCGCGTTGAGTGAGATTTGTTCGGCTGATCGCAAGACGGGGAATTCTTATGGCAGTTCGCGGCGTTCGCGGGGCGACCAGCGTTGAATCGGATGACCCTGCGCTCATTCGGCACGCAGCGCGTGAACTGATCGAAGAAATCCTCCGCCGCAATCAGATCACAGACTTCGACGATGTGATTTCCGCAGTCTTCACCACAACCGAAGACCTCGTCTCAGCATTTCCCGCTGAGGCTGCAAGAGCTCTGGGAATGAACCAGGTACCGCTGCTCTGCGCGAGGGAAATTCCCGTACTCGGTTCGATGCCGCGCTGTATCCGTATTCTGCTGCACGTCAATTCTGACAGAAGCCCGAAAGAGATTGAGCACGTCTATCTGCGCGATGCTCAGAACCTAAGGCCCGATCTGAAGAGTGCCCAATAGCCTGGGTGCGACGATCCTGTGAACCGCATCAGAACAGCCAAAGATACAGAATCACGCCAAGGCACAGGATCGCCGTCATCATCACCCATCGCGGCTGATCGATCTGCTGGGGGTTTTCTTTGGATGAGTATTCACCGCAGCGGGGGCAGTGGAACGAGATTTCCAGCATCTCACAGCCGCAGCTCGGACACTCGACCGTCGGCTCGACCTCGTCATATTCGTCGTCGTCATACCCGGACATAACAGCGCTTCCATTCAAGCAGACCGCAGTTCAACGCCGTTAAGGATTTTTGTAGCAGGATATGTGAGGATTCGGGGGTGACCGAGTGACTCCGACAGATTCGGCAGGAACTGCCGAACGTCGCCTCAGACCGCTCTGGCCGAGGCGACTGTCGGTATTATCGCGAGGCAGGCTTCCAGCCTGCCTCGTCAATTCAAAAACGCATGCGATTTTTTTGTCCAGGCCGGCTGGAAGCCTGCCCCACAAAGAACCGCGACTAATCCGACAGTCCCGGAAGTTAATACAATTCGACGGTTCTGCCAGACTTTTTCCAGCGGCTGCAACTGGCCTTGTCCGAGCTGTCGCCTGAGCGTTAGAACGCAGCGTAATTGCAGGTGCATGGAAGGGACTCGGTGCGCAGATGTGGTGTCGTGAGTGTCACAGGGAAGTCAACGTCAGGACCGCTGGTTCCGCCAGCGCGACGTGCCCTTCATGTGGGCGGCTCACGACAGCCCAGCCGAAACAGAGCGACGCCGTGCGGCAGGCTCGCGAGATTCTTGAACGCTGGCAGTCATCGGATCTCTTTGAACGTATCAGCGGCACCGGGCCGCTGGCATCGCCGAAATCGACTGAACGAAACGCGCGAACCAGCATTCCGTGGCAGCCTTCACAAGCACCGCTTGAAACACAGTCTGTCGTGTTTTCGAACATAGGCACGGAGGAGCCGGCAAACACGTTGGCGTCGCTGATCGCGCCGTCGCCGCTGCTTGCGACGTCCTCGCCGTCGTGTGATGAGGAGGAATCGTACGATAGTGCTGCCCCGATGAATCCCGTTCTCGTCGCCGGGGTTGAAGAGACTCGACACCCTGCTGCCATGATTCCACAAACAATCAGGGCCGTCGTTCCGGACACGCCGCCTGAGCCACAGGCAGTTGCTGTTGTGGCCACGGATCCCCGGGAATGTTCAGCCGCCGAAACACCGCCATCCGCAGAGTCGGCGCCTTCCGCATTAACTGTACCGTTGACAACGTCTCTGATTCATGAGGATTCGGCGGAGGCTGAGTCAGAACCGGCGGAATCCACCAGTGAATCACAATCCGCGGAGTTCGCCGCGTCGAAGAAGATTCAGCGGAAACCCATGCGCCGGCCGCCGCTGCATCGTCGTTTTCAGCTTGATCGCCCAGTTTCCGTCAGTCCTTCAGGAGCCGATGCCGTGACTCGAAAACTTCGACTCGACCAACCAGATGGCAGTGCAGAAACTCCTGAGGTGGCTGAGTCCGCCGAGTCGTTGGTATCGTCCGTCGCCCCGGACACGAAAATCGTATCCAATTCACCGAAACCCGGTCAGCGCTTTCGGATCGACAGTGCCGAGTCGGTCAGCGAAGTGACCGGCACCGACGGACGTCGCGCGAGAACTCACGGGCTGCCGAAGCGGAGATTCATTGACGAGAGTCATGAGCCCCAGCTCCGCGGACCGCACTTCGAGGTCAGCACACCCCGACGTTCGAATCTGACCAGCGTGACCGGTCAGTTCCTGGCATATCTGGGAGTGCTCGGACTGACGATCGGTACATCGATTGTGATCTACGGACACTTTGGCGGATATTCCGATTACACTCCGACGGGCTGGCTCGTCACAACGGTGGCCCAGATGCTCCTGTTTCTCGGGGTCATCAACCTTGTGTCGGGCGGAATCGAACAGAACAACGAAGATGTTTCGAGGCGCATCAACACGCTGGGTGAGCAGCTTCTGCGCATCGAATTGGTGACGTCGGAGGTGCTGCGAGGCCCCAAGATCTCGCCTCGTCTGTACGACAACCCGGATGCTGAAAGCGAAGAACGAGCCCGCGAGAACATCATGGCGGAACGTGATTAGTCGTCCGGCGCCATTCCGCCGACGATCACTCCTTCGACTGTCCCAGGTTCTCTTGACGACCCCATCCAGCTCGCCTGGATGGTGAAGCTGATGGAGAGCTAGCCGTGGAAAGCCCCGCAATCTCACCCATTCTTCCTGCATTCCCGCCGAAGGCGGGAATGCAGGAAGAATGGGTGAGTGTTTTTAATTGCGCTTTTAGCTCTCCATCTGCTTCACCAACGGCACGAGGGGACTGTCGTTTTAATCGTGGGGCAGGCTTTTAGCCTGCCTCGTCATACCAAAAACCCAGGTAATTCCTCAACGCACGGCAGGCTGAAAGCCTGCCCCACAAGGAATCGCGACTAATCCGACAGTCCCCGAGGCCGTTGGGGTCGAATGTGGGACAGTCGAACGACCATTGAACTTCAATTGAATTCCGGCATTTTCTGCCGCGCTAAGTTGTGTCGCTGGCGGACTTTGTGGCAAAAAATCCGGCCTTGATCGGTTTTGTCAGGCGGGGTTATAGTCCTATCCCCGTCCACGCAGCCCGCAACGTGCAGAATCGGCTGTGTCTCATCCGAATCTCCTCCGGCCATCATTGTGCCTGATTCCCGCTCACTCACCGCCAGTCCGACGACCACTTCGCGCCTGCGCGATGTGTTGCTGCTGACGAGTGTCTTGCTGGCGGCGATTTCCCCGGCCGGGTGCAAGGGACGATCGATCAAGGAAGAAAACCCTGTATTCGCGGCCGCGCCACCACGTCGGTCACTAGTGAATCGTTCGGCTGACGCAGAAGAACAACGACTGACACGCCAACGAACGGCAACGGACGGCGTGACTCAGGTTGGGTTTTCACGGCTGCGAAGAGAAGGGCCGCTGTCCGCAACAAGTGTCGTGGCAGAGGTCAACGGCAAGCCGGTCTTCGTCGATGACGTGCTTGGAGGCGCGAGATCGCTCATCGAAAATGATCCTCGATTGCCCGACGAGCAGCGGCAGGCATTGTTTGAATCTGAACTTCGAAAACGGCTTCCCAAATATGTGGAAGATCAGCTCATCATTCATGCGCTGGAACAAAAGATCCCTGAGGACAAGCGACAGCTGATCAGCGAATCCCTGGAGCCGCGGTTCCAGCAGATGCTCGAAGAGATCAAATCAAAAGAGGGC
>JANNGQ010000178.1:0-4544 GCA_031403975.1 Planctomycetota bacterium | reverse complement strand
GTCGGATTAGTCACAATTCCCTGTGGGGCAGGCTTTCCGCCTGCCCGGACTTGAAAAACGCAAATGTGGGAATCGCACGCTCTGGCGAGTGTGGCTACGTCTCAAAGCAAGATTGTTGGACTACTGGCCACGCAACGTTCTGCAACCCCGCCTATACTTCCTGGATTGCCGCCGAGTGCGGCAGTGCAGGAGGTATGGGCGTGTTTTTCATTGGTGTTCTTTAGGTCACTGACGTGCGATATGACACGGTCATCATTGGTGCCGGAATGTCCGGTCTGTCCGCCGGTGTTCGCCTTGCGTACTACGAGAAGAGCGTCTGCATTCTCGAACGCCACACGATGGTCGGCGGGCTGAATTCGTTCTACCGGCTCCGAAAACGCAACTACGACGTCGGCCTTCATGCCGTTACAAACTACGCTGAACCGGGAACCAGACAGGGTCCGTTGAGCAAACTCCTGCGCCAGCTGCGCATGACTTGGGCAGATTTTGACCTGCGGCCTCAGTTACGGTCCTCGATTGCGTTCCCGGACTGCACTCTGCACTTCACAAATCACTTCAACTTCTTCCTCGAACAGATTGCCGCGGCGTTTCCGCAGCAGATCGACGGCTTCCGCAGACTGGTGACGCGGATTGCCGAACACGATGCCCTGGACCTCGAGCGGCAGGCGGTTTCGGCTCGGCATGTTGTGTCCGAATATATTCGCGACCCGCTGCTGGTGGACATGCTGTTCTGTCCGCTGATGTTCTACGGCAGCGCGACACCGCGGGATATGGATTTCAGCCAGTTCGTGATCATGTTCAAGAGCATCTTTCATGAAGGATTCGGGCGTCCTTTTGATGGGATCCGGCTGATCCTCAAACGTCTGGTCAAACACTTCAAGTCACTCGGCGGACATTTGAAACTACGAGCCGGCGTGCGTGAAATCAGACAGTCGAATGGTGCCGCGGTCTCAGTACTGCTGGACGACGGCACCGAAATCGAAGCGGACAACATACTCTCATCTGCGGGTGCGGCTGAAACCATGCGGATGATCGACCCGCACAGTCCGCCGGTAAAAGCAGAGCCCGGCGATATCTCATTCGTCGAGTCCATCAGTGTGCTCGACTGTGCTCCGGCCGCCCTGGGTCATCACGATACGATCGTGTTTTACAGCGACACCAAGAGCTTTCATTACGAACGTCCGAGTGTCCCGGTCGACCTGCGGAGCGGGATCATCTGCTCGCCGAATAACTTCGACTATTCGCAGCCCCTGGAAGACGGCCGGATGCGCATCACGGCCCTGGCGGATCCGCATTATTGGCTGCATCTGCCGGAAGAAGATTACGTCGCCGCCAAAGACTACTGGAATGATCAGATCCTGCAGGCGGCGATGAAACACGTCCCGGATTTCCGATCTCACGTCGTCGATACGGACGTCTTCACACCTCGCACAATCCGACGTTTCACCAGCCATCTGAACGGCTGCGTTTACGGAGCACCGCAGAAATTCGTGAATGGCCTGACGCCGCTGCGAAATCTGTATCTGTGCGGTACGGACCAGGGTTTCCTCGGCATTGTCGGAGCCATGCTCAGCGGGATCACGATCGCAAATCGTTATCTGCTGAAGTAGCAGTTTACGAGTGGCGCAGAGCGAAACATGAGCCAGGACCGGCAGTCCCGAATTGTCCGCTTTGGTTTTGCAATCGGAGCCCTCTTGCTTGTGATGGGTGGGCCAATCAGCGGCTACTTTCTCACACGGATCTTTCTGGAGGCGAAAGCAAGCGCCACCTGGCCGGCAGTGAACGGTATCATCGCAAGGGTTCAGGTGGGCGAGACGTCTGCTGGGCAATTCTTTCCCGATGTCGCATACACTTACACTGTCGGCACCGTGGTATTCACGGGGACTCGGATTCGCACATCTGACGGTGAGTACGCCATCCGCGACGGCGCGGTCCAGGCCATGCAGGAACTGACTGTTGGGGCACCCATTACTGTGTATTACAATCCATCAAATCCTCGACAGTCTGTCATTCGCAATGGTGCGGGTTGGCAGGAATATGTACTGCTTCTTGTCCCCGTGGCGATGTTTGCCATCGGGATTTGGTCTGTGCGACGTTTGTGGCGAACGCGGCGGCCGATCGAATGATAAATGCAAACGCTCTGGCGTTGGTGCGGGATGAGAAATGAACCGTCACCAGGCAACTACTGTTGGCCCGCCGCTCCGACGGCGGGGATTTCTGGTCCGGCACACTGTTTGACAAACCGAATTCCAGCTGGCGGAGCGGCTGGTCAACAGTAAAACCCGCGGACGATGTACATGCTCCACGAGCATAGTTCGTATACAGGCACGAATGATGAATAGACTGCTCTCCCAACAACTGTTCCTTGCGATTCTGCTTGCATCCGCTTCATTCGCGCACGCCGAGGAATTCCGCGTAGACGAGTCTGACGACGAGATTCGCATCGAATCGTCAGCATTGACGGCGGCAATCCGGAAGAAGGGCTATGTCACCGGCATTGCCGCTCAGTCGCTCGTGGACAAAACGACGGGCTTCCGCGATGCCGGATACGGGCTCGACATCGTCGACTGGATCATGGAGCCCGGGAGCGATGAGGCCTATCGCAACGAATTGGAAAAAGAACTCGTCTACGAGTTCGGCAATCCGTGGCACGGCAAGGGGCAGAAACGATCGATCGAAGGGCCGCAGATCTGTACTCAAGCCAAAGAACTGAAGCCAACCGTCATGCTGGGGACAGATTTTGTCGGCGTCCGCCAGCAGTTCCGGTATCTCACCGCGGCACCCGGGAAAAAGACGGGCAGCATCTGGACTCAGCTGATTGTTTTCCCGGCAGGCAAACGCTGGTTCGTCTCCATGGACCGCATTGACGCAGTCAACAGCAGCGATGCCATGTTTCTGCGGCTTGACATGCCCGGTCATATCAAGCACGACAAGGGTGACTCGTTTGAACAGATCTACCTGAGCTATCACGGACTGATCAAGTCCGAGGAATTCCTCACCGACTTCGCCCCGGACGAGAAGTTCAATTTTCAGAGAGAACGTGACGGATCACCTGAGCGGATGATCCGGGCTTACCAATTGCGAGATCCGAAAACCGGCAAAACCGGGCCGTGGCTCGCCGGAATGACGCTTGATCCCACGGTTGTCAGCGAAGCCTGGTGTCATCAGCGGGGCTATGTGTGTCTCATCGAAGAATTCGGAGGACGTCCCGTCAAAGCCGGTGAATCCTTCAGCGCTGCATTCATCGTCGGCTATTTCGACTCAATCGAAGAAATGCACGCCGTGTACGATGCACACAAAGGAAACACGGCGCTTGAAGTCAATGAGCAGGGCTGGACATTGAAGTAGCGTCCGCCGGGACTGCGATAGTCGTCGTTCGCTCCGCAGCTGCGATTTACTGTGGACCAGCCGCTCCGCCGGCTGGAATTCATCGTGGATCGAAATCGATTCACCGCGGGTCTGCATACTCGACGTTGAATGAAGAATCCCCGCCGACGGAGCGGCGGGACAACGGTAAACGACGGCAATCCCGGCGTGCCGCGACGACAGTGATTCAAGGCCACGTCACGACGCGAGCCGTTCCGTCACCGTTGGAAACGATGATGCGACGACCATCGGGTGCGAATTGTGCGTAATTGCCGACTCGACCGATCCTGGTTTCGTGCAGCAGCTGTCCGTCGGCTGTATTCCATCGCCTCAATTGTCCGGCATAGCCGTAGGACAGAATCTGACTACCGTCAGGACTGAATGTGACGCCGTGAATGTAGTCTGTATGGCCCTTCAGAGTCCGCTGTTCGGTGCCGGTAATCATGTCGAGCAGATGCACTTTGCGATCCGCCCCGGCCGCGGCAATCAGTGAGCCCTGCGGATGTATGGCGATGGAGTACATCGTGGCATCGAAAGTCATCAGCTGCTTCAGTTGCCGACCACCGACGATGTCCCACAGCCGCAGTGTTCCATCTGCGCCTGAGGAAACGGCAAAGGTCTCATCGGGACTCAGTGCGACCGCGTGAACTGCTGCCTGATGGCCGTTGAGCTGAAACTTCTGCTGGCCCGTGGTCGTATCCCAGACCCGGACTGTCTGATCCGCACTTGCAGACACCACGGTTGCACCATCGCGACTGACGGCGACACCGTAGACCGGCCCGCCGTGGTTGAACTGCCGCTGCTGCTCGATGCCGGCGTAAGCCCAGTCTTCAATTCGACCGTTCTCAAGCGCCAGCAGTACGGAGCGATTGTCCGGGGCAAACACGACTCGCGAGATCGCAGCTTCGGTACTGAACTTCTGGTGCAGCATCAGTTCGATCGGCGGCTGGACGCCGGGTAATGACGGGCCGAAGATGTGAACAGCGTTGGCGACGGTCGACGCTGCCAGCCTGCGATTATCCGGGCTCCATGAGATTGAATTCACCTCCGCTCCGACATTCAGCACCTGCAAAGTCTGACTGGAATCGCCGGCATTCCAGATCAGTACTTCGCCCGATTCGCAGCCGGCGGCGATTCGCTGATTGTCGGCTCGTGATGCGACCACCGTCGGCCGGCGA
>JANNGQ010000177.1:0-1835 GCA_031403975.1 Planctomycetota bacterium | reverse complement strand
CACACCGCGTCCATGGCAAACCGCTCGCCGTTGGCCGGGCTGCAGGTCATATTCATGAGCGGCGTCGCAGGACCGTTGGGCAGCTTGACGCAGGCTGCAATGTCGGCACGGGTGACTGATCAGAATACGGCAGGAGTTCAGATGGGATTGACTGCGCCGCTGTGACGCGCCGCAACTCGTCGGTCAGGAACGATCGCGGCCGCAGAAAACCGCGGCGACTCGAACAGCGAACGCAGAAGCCTCTGCGGAGATTCCAGATGCAGCGACAGCGGGCGGACAACCCCGGCGGCCCGACGTGATTGGAAACGTCGGGGACCGTTTGATCTGTTGGCTGCAAAATCCACTTCAAAACGAGGGGGATGACACTCGATCTGAAGTGTTGAGGAAATCTCCGCGTCAGTGCCGCGTGACCGCTCTTCACTGTGAGACCATAGCGGGGTCGGAATTTCCGCGTCAACGGGAATCAGTATCACGGGACGCCGCATTGCCGACGGATGGCAATCTCAGGGAATACGTCCGGCAGGAAATGCAGCGAGGGGCCTCATGACTGCAAAGAGCAGCATCGCCGATCGACGAGCTCGTGCAGATTCTGCAGAGCCGGGATGTCGTCAAACGGCGGGAATTGCCGGGAAGGCTGTCGGTTTCGTCGCGATTCTTTGTGGGGCAGGCTTCCAGCCTGCCTGGCCGCGATTCTTTGTGGGGCAGGCTTCCAGCCTGCCTGGCCGCGATTCGCGTTCCGACAGGGACAGTCCTGGCGCGCCTGAATAGCCGGTGGCGTGAGTCAGTGGCGTGAGCCCGATGGCACTTACTTTGTCGTCGATGAACACCAACCCGAAGCGTCAGCGAGGTGGATGTCACGTCATGTGAAGACACAACGAAGACCCTCGCTGACGCTTTTTGAAGTTACGCATTTCATCAGGGCTGGAAGCCCGGCAAATCGTCAGCCGGTGACGTGAGCCACCAGAATACTTGAGACTCGGATGGCTTCCGACGATGACGGTCAAAGCCTGGCACGGTGCCGGTGCGAGGCCAAAGCAGCTCGGAGACATCTCCGTTTCCTGCAACACTTGTGAGCAATCAGAATCGCTTTTCACCATTCGTAGGTTCGCACACAATGATCGTGTTGCAGTCGCAGCTGTCAGCTCTGTCGTGATATCTGGCACCAGCTGTGAACGCTTTGATGCGACCATGTTTCTTAAAGGAAGTCAAACCGCTGGTCTGATACGACTGATCGAGATTTCCGAAGGCATCGCCCAGGTCGGACAGTTCGGCGACCACTGCACACTGCAGTTCGACCATACCTACCACCATGCCGAGGACAAGAATTGTCGCGATAAGGACCACTTCAGCCGACAGGATTACGCCGCATTCGTCGTTCCACAGTGACTTCAACATGACTTCTGCCTTCCGCTCACCGAGCGATGAGAAAACACAGGGACGACAGCTGCACCGAGCGGTCGCGATTTCTTGATTGCAGACAACCTGTGTACCGAAATGACAGCTGCACTGCCCGGATCGGAGAGCCCATGTACGAGGGACTCGGTTTTCTGCGGTCTGTCAATTCAGCAAGGCAGATCGTGTACCGGAACGTTTCGCCAGCACTGTGTTGCATTATTGCAACGGCGTCGCAACCGAAAGGGGCGACGTAGTTTATGACCGAACAGGTTCACAACCGCATCAGGGAAGTCTCAGCGGCTGTTGACGACCGGCAACATGGACCGGCACAGCCTCTGACCACACTTGTAAATGCGGCGCTCATGGCTGACTGCATCTGGGCGATCAATCCGATGCGGCAATACACCTTTTTGAAACGGAATAGAGGGGAGAAGCCCGGC
>JANNGQ010000176.1:0-9370 GCA_031403975.1 Planctomycetota bacterium | reverse complement strand
CTGAGACGAACGAGATCAACGTGGATCTGGCTGCTGCGGAACTCGCGACAAGAAAAGCAGCATGGACTGCCCCGCCGTTTAAGGTGACTCGGGGAACGCTGGCCAAGTACATCCGCTGCGTAAAAACTGCGTCAGAAGGCTGCGTGACGGACGAAGAATTGTAGCGATGTGTCAGAACAGGACGCGTCCGGTCCCTGGCGAGGGACCAATCGCAGCGAAACCCAGGTGTCCTGCGTGTGGAGCACTCAATCTGCCGGGGCGTTACTCAACGTGCGCACCACGAAGACTCGAATCGGCAGAATGATGGGGGCAGAATCATGTCAGAGCTGAAGTCGTATTCATCATCCTGCCCCCATGATTCTGCCGCTCAGGGTTTCCTGCGCCGGGGGAATGGAATTGTGTTCTCATGCTTTTGTTACCATGACCTTGTCGGCTCCACATCATCGTAATATGGAGGCAGTTGTCTCTCGATCGATCCTGAAGCGATTGTCACGCTTGTCCTGGAACGCTCCTCACGCGGAGCGGGAATGCTGTTTTTTTCGTCGCGAGTCAGCATGAAATCGCTCAGCCTTCGCATCCTTCCATGGTTGATTGTGACACTGCTTCTGGCGGTTGCGGGCGGGTCATGGCTGTCCGGTGGAATTGTGGATGAGTTGCTCCGGTCGGATCTTGATGGAGCAGAGCGTGTCGTCCGGCTCCGAACGCTTTTCGACCAGGCCGGAGTCCGGGCTCCGCTGATCTATGTCGTGTTCGTGATCGTCGAAGTCATCATCGCGCCAATTCCGGGATTGATGCTGTATGCTCCGGGCGGGTTGATCTTCGGACCGTGGCTGGGCGGGCTGCTGGCTCTGATCGGCAACATTATCGGGGCAGGAATTTCGTGCGGATTGACCCGCAGCCTGGGCTCGTCCTGGCTGAATCGAATTTCGCCCGGCGGAACGATGGAAGAGCTGCAGGCGGCTCTGGAGAAGAAAGGGAGCTGGCTGATTGTGATGCTGAGACTGAATCCGCTGACATCGACGGACCTGCTGTCCTACGCCGCCGGATTCACGCGGATTCCGATCCATCGCGTGATGCTGGCAACAGGCATCGGCATAGCGCCATTGTGTTTTCTGCAGTCCTGGTTGTCCGACAGTCTTTTCCGCAAGTGGCCGTGGCTGCTCTGGCCGCTGCTGGGACTCAGCGTCGTTTATCTGATCGTTGTGATTGTGGCGATCACTCGCCTGCTGCCCGACAGGACAACCGTGTCAGGTGCGGAACGGTGAAGAATTGGTTTGTCTGCAGGGTAACTTTTCAGTTGGTGATCGATTTCGGGTATCCTGTCCCCGATACTCAGAGTTGCAGGAGTCGCTGAATGACGACCGTCACAATACAAGAATTTCAGGCGCAATTGCCTGACCTCATTCGCCGGCTCGCACCCGGTGATAAGATCGTTATTACAGAAAACGACCAGCCCATCGCCACGCTGACTCCGACGCCGACAGCACTCGACGCCAAGCCAAGGAAACTTGGAACAATGAAGGGAACAGTTCTGTATATGGCCCCGGACTTCGACGCTCCGCTTGAGGATTTTCGGGAATACATGGAGTGAGGATTCTGCTGGACAGCCATACAGTAATCTGGGCTCTGGACAATCCTGTCAGGCTCAATATCGTTGCCCTCGAAGCAGTCGAGGATTCCAGCAATCAGCTTTCAGTGAGTGCCGGGACTATCTGGGAGATATCGATCAAGACTGGCTTGGGGAAACTGGTCCTCGCATTGCCATTTCGAGAATGGATCGACAAAGCCATTTGCGACCTCGGGCTTGATATACTGCCCATCACGCCTCTGTTCGCAGATCGACAAGCGACATTGCCATTCCATCATCGTGATCCATTCGATCGACTCTTGTGTGCCCAATGTCTTGTTGAAGGCATCCCGTTGGTCAGCGCTGACGCGGTGTTTGACCAGTACGGTGTTCGTCGGATCTGGAATTGAGACGGCACGGCATGTTGATGCCGATCAGCAAACTGCGAGGTTGTCAGGATTACTCGATGCGTGTGACAAAAATCTCGCAGTGGTGCCGCTGGTTTCCTGGACATTTCGGTTGCTTCTTTTCGCTGCTGCTTCCCGCACCGGTTGTCGTCGCAGACGACATCTTTCAGCATCAAGTGGCGCCTCTGCTGGAGCGGAAGTGCCTGAATTGTCACAACCATCAGGATCGCAAGGGACAGTTTTCCTTGCAAACTCGTGAGCAACTGGCAGATTCCGGATTCGTAGCCAGCGGCAGACCGGATGAAAGCCAGCTTCTGAGCGTTGTCGTCGCGGAATCGCCTGACGCCCGACCGTCAATGCCGAAGGAAGGGACGCCGCTGACTTCTCCCGAGGTTCAGTTGCTGCGTGACTGGATCGAATCCGGCGCAAAATGGCCGGATGGGATTGAACTCACGGAACCCGTCGTCAGCAGTTTTGACTGGTGGTCGCTGAAGCCTGTCGTGCGTCATGAGCCTCCGGAGTTCTCAGATGACACAGCAACGCACTGGATCAAAACTCCGGTCGATGCGTTTGTGCTCGCGAAACTGCGGGAGAAATCGCTGACGCCGTCGCCACAGGCCGATCGCCGGACGCTTATGCGGCGAGTCACCTTTGACCTGACCGGCCTGCCTCCGACACCGCACGACGTGGAGGCCTTCCTGCGGGAGGAATCGCCTGATGCGTATGATCAGCTCGTCGAGAGGCTGCTGGCCTCTCAGAGTTATGGAGAACGATGGGCTCGGCACTGGCTGGACGTCGTCCGTTACGCGGACACCTGCGGTTACGACAAAGACAAGCTGCGTCCGAATGCATGGCCGTATCGAGACTATGTCATTCGCGCCTTCAATGACGATAAGTCGTATGCACGATTCGTGCAGGAACAGCTGGCGGGCGACATACTGTTTCCGGGCGAGCCGGACGGCATTCTGGGTCTGGGCTTTATCGCCGCGGGGCCGTGGGACTTCATCGGCCACGTCGAAGTGCCCGAGAGTAAGATTGACGGCATGGTTGCCCGCAATCTCGATCGTGACGATATGGCCACCGGTGCGCTCAACACTTTCTGCAGCGTCACCATCCAGTGCGCGAGGTGCCACAATCACAAGTTTGATCCGTTTACTCAGGAACATTACTACAGCCTGCAATCGGTCTTTGCGGCTGTCGATCGCGCGGAACGGTCGTTCGACACGGACCCTGCGGTCGAACAGCGCCGGCAGGAACTTGCCGCGACCAGGAAGGCGCTGCAGGCTCAGCAGGCAGAACTCGAAGGATCCATCCGCGCGGAAGGAGGTGCCGGACTGACCGGACTGGACGAGCGGATCGGCACGTTGCGAGGGAAAGCCGAACCGGCGGCAAAGCGACCGGAGTACGGTTATCACAGCCAGATCGCGGCAACGGCTGACACCGAAAAATGGGTCGAAGTGGATCTGGGTCGCGACACGGAGATTGAAGCCGTAGTTCTCTACCCCTGTCATGACGAGTTCGCAGGCATCGGGGCCGGATTTGGTTTTCCCGTTCGTTTTCGAATCGATGTGGTCACGGAAATGATGCGTGCCGACGGGACAGGCTTGAAGGCCGCATTCGATGGCATGTCGACCGACTTTTTGAATCCCGGCCTGGCCCCCGTTTCGTTGTCCGTTCATCAAACAGGCAGGTTTGTTCGCGTGTCGGCCACCCGACTGGCTGAGCGGCAGAATGATTTCATCTTTGCTCTTGCCGAGCTGGCCGTCATTACCCCGGATGGTCTCAGCTGCGCAGCAAATGCAGCGGTCACGTCGCTGGATTCCATTGAATCGGGTGATCGCTGGCGGCAATCCAATCTGACAGACGGCATCTGGCCGGCACTCGCAGATCCAATCGCAGCGACCTCGCTCGCCGAGGCCCTGAAACAGCGAAGCGAGCTTCTGCGATCTCTGGAAACTGTCGAGCGAATCGGGTTGCGAAATCTGCTCGCCGAAAAATCTGCAGCGACTGACAAAGAACTCGCCTCGTTGCCGACTGGGCGAATGGTCTATGCGGCCGCGACGCACTTTGAGACGCAGGGCAGTTTCGCGGCGACTCAGGGCAAGCCGCGAACCGTGCGAGTTCTGCACCGCGGCAATGAAACGCAGCCACTCGGCGATGTCCGTCCGGGGACGATTCCGCTGGCGACAGGCGATACATGGCAGTTTGAACTTTCGCCCGAACACTCCGAAGCCGACCGCCGCGCAGCACTTGCGCTCTGGGTGACGCGGCACGATCATCCGCTCACCTGGAGATCGATTGTGAACCGAGTCTGGCAGTATCACGTTGGCCGCGCGATCGTCGATTCGGCAAATGATTTCGGTCGCATGGGGCAAATGCCCAGTCATCCGGAACTGCTCGACTGGCTGGCTTCGGAATTCCGCGACAACGGGCAATCAATCAAATCCCTGCATCGTCTGATTGTCACCAGCGCGGCCTACCGGCAGGTCTCGGCTGATCGTCCCGGGTCCGCAAGGATTGACGCTGATAATCAGTTCCTCTGGCGCATGAACCGTCGTCGACTTACGGCAGAAGAAATCCGGGATGCGATTCTGTCCGTCAGCGGAAAACTCAATCCCGAAATGGGCGGTCCGGGGTTCTACCTGTTCGAACTGGAGAAGACGGAACATTCGCCGCACTACGAATACAGCAAGTTCGATCCGGAAGACGATCGGTCTCACCGCCGCAGTGTGTACCGGTTCGTCGTGCGCTCGCAACCGGACCCGTTCATGACCACGCTGGACTGTGCCGATTCCTCTCAGAGTACACCGCGCCGTCACGAGACGCTGACTGCGCTCCAGGCGCTGTCGCTGCTGAACAATCCGTTCAACCTCAGTATGTCGAGGCACTTCGCCACTCGACTCGAATCGGAATCTTCCGCCTCCGAAGCCCGTATCGACCGGGCCTTCTACCTGCTGACGGGCCGGGCTCCGACTGTGGACGAGAACGCTCAGTTGGGAGCATACGCAGATCGACATGGCCTTCCGGCACTCTGTCGGCTACTTTTCAACCTGAGCGAATTTGTATTCGTGGATTAGACACGGATGTCAGCACTTCAACTTCGACAACTTCTGGAATACGCAGTTTTCCGCACACTTCTGTTTGTCGTCAACAGCGCGCCCCTCCGCGCGACCGTGGCGATGGCCAATGGACTGGCATGGGTGATGCACCACGTCGTTCCGAAAAAGGCCAGCCGCTACGGCGTGGCTCGCGAGAATCTGCAACTTGCGTTCGGTGATTCGCTTTCAGATGAACAGGCGGATCGGATCATTCACGGCATGTGGCGGCACCTGTTCCGCATGATGTTTGAAATGGTCCAGCTGCCTCGCCGATTCCGTCTGACAACCTGTGCTGACGTGCTGCAGTTTGAACGCCGGGACGACTGCGTCAAGGCCCTCTGCTCGGGACGACCGGTGCTGTTTCTCGGAGGTCACTTCGGCAACTGGGAGATCAGCGTCAATACATTTGGTCATTTTGGATTTCCGATGAGTGTTGTTGCCCGTCATCTTGACAATCCCTATTTGCAACGGTGGTTTAAACAGTACCGTGAGTCCACCGGGAACTCGATGATCGCGAAACACGGAGCGGGTGCCGAGCTTTCCAGAATCATGGAACAGCGTGGCATGGCATCAATGCTGTGTGATCAGGATGCCGGCAAGAGCGGAGTGTTTGTCGATTTCTTCGGTCGGCGTGCGTCGACATTCAAATCGATTGCCCTTCTGGCTCTGCAGTACAACGCTCTGATTGTCGTCGGCGGCGCGTATCGCATGCCCGATCCTGCGCAAACCGCTGCGCGCTGGATTCGCTTCAGTCTGGCCACTCAGGATGTCATCGATGCCGCAGATTTTCAGGGAGCGAACGGGATGACGGAGCTGACTCAGAGATTCACGTCATCGCTTGAGGCACTGATCCGCAAAGCCCCTGAGCAGTACTTCTGGGTTCATCGCCGCTGGAAGACACCTCCGGACGCCCGCCGTCGGCGTCGTGAAGCAGTCGCCGCATGAAGACCAGTCCCGTTTCCTCTCCGCTGTTCCCGCTGCCTCTGTCGGACTTTGAATACTACATGCTGTCGGACGACCGGCCGACACATCCGATGGTCTTTGTCATGACCGTCCGTGTGAGCGGCACGCTGAGTGAACAACCACTGCGTGAGTCGCTGGCAGAACTGCAGATCAGCCATCCGCTGCTGGACTGCCGCGTCGAGAAACTCCGCGGCAGGGGATGGTGCTGGGTTCGGCAGACTGAGCCCGCCGAATTGCTCGACTGGCATTCGACCGACCATGCCCGTGTTGTCGAATTTGTGCCGACCGTGCGAACCATCAGCCTGACGCATGAGCGCGGTATCTTCGTCGACGTCCGTGCAGCCGCAGAATGTGCCACGGTCACATTGTTTCTGCATCACGCCTGCTGCGACGGAATCGGGGCGCTGCAGCTGATCGGTGAACTGTTCGCTCGTTATGGCAAAAAGACTGCCGGGCCTGATTCAAAACATCCAGAGTTCGAACCGCCGGACGCAGACGTGCTGAGGCAGCGAGAAAACTACGACGCTGGTGAATCCAGTGCGGCACGTCAGCGAAAGTCGCTCAAACGGTCGTTCGGCAAGATTGCGCGGCTGCTCCTGCGTAAACCCGTCGTGCTTGCCGGGTCGGCCGGATTGTCGGCGGAATGCCGTGATTCCGGGCGGCGGGCGATCCAGAGCCAACAGCTGCCGCGCCATGTGAACCGCTCACTTCGCGCGGTGGCGGCTCAGCAGAACGTTTCGATCAATGACCTGTTCATCTGTGAAATGATGCTTCACATCCGGGACTGGAATCGCAGGGCTCGACAACCATTCGGTCGCCGCTGGATTCGTCTGGCGATACCACTGAGCATGAGAACCCGGCTGCACGACAGAGCCCCCGCCTGCAACATCGTCAGTTACGCACTGGTCACTCGCCGCGAACAGGAGTGCGATGATCCGGACGCTCTGCTGCAGTCGATTCATCAGCAGACGAGCGATGTCCTCTTCAACCGCGAGGGAATCGTCTGTCTGAAACTGTTTCGGGTGCTGAGAAAACTCCCCGCCGCGATGAAGATGTTTCTGAGTCTGAAGTCCTGCCTGAGTACGCTTGTCCTGTCCAACATTGGTGACGTCCGCCGTCGCTTCGGCGGTCGGTTTCCTCTGCAGGATGGAAAATGGATTGCCGGCAACCTTGTCGTCGAGCAGCTTCACGGAGTGGCACCGGTCAGGCCGAATACACGAGCTGCCGTATCGATCGGCGAATATGCCGGGGACCTTTCAGTCAGCCTGCGAACGGATTCGATGGCGATGAACGCTGCAGATTCCGCTCGATTTCTCACAGAGTACCTCGACCGCCTGCGGCTGCTGGCGGGAATGAATCGAGGGCTGTCCGCGGTCGAGCCGGACGAAGGCTCATGAAACGAGCGGTCGATTTTCTCAAAGAAACTCAAAGAGACCGTTCTGCAGGGGCGACTCCACTGAAAGTTCCGCGCCGGAGTAGAATCGTGCGGACTGCACGGTCGTATCCCTGGGAAACGCTGGCATTTTCAGGCGGTTTGTGGCAAAACTCGGCATGTACAGATTCCAGCGCTCGGTGTGGTCCGGGCGATTCAGCGTCTGCCCGTGAGAATCGGGTCAGTGGTTCATTGCGTGTTCTGGCCCGCGAAGCGGGTTCGCTGCGTCACTTTTGATCGATTTGTTCCTACCGGAGGTAATCATTAAACGAACTCGCCCGACTGCCGCTCCCGTGAGCAACCTTCCGCGCATGAATGAGCGGATTCGATTTTCTCCCATTCGAGTTGTGAGTGCGACCGGAGAGATGCTCGGCGAAATGGAAACCGCTGTGGCTCTGAAGCTGGCGATGGATGAAGGTCTGGATCTGGTTGAGGTCAGCCCGGAAGCCCGACCTCCCGTATGCCGTATCATGAATTACGGCAAAGTGATCTACGAACGCCAGAAAAAGTCCAGCGGCCCGAAACAGCATAAGACTCAGCTCAAACAGCTGCGATTGCGGGCCAAAACCGGCTCGCACGACATCGAGGTCAAGGTTCGCCAGGCACGTGATTTTCTGTCACGCCGTGACAAAGTGAAAATCAACGTCATGTTCAAAGGCCGCGAGAATGCCCATCATGAACGCGGAATGGAAATGTTGCAGGAAATCGTAAAAGCACTGGTCGATGTGGCCGCTGTCGAACAGGCTCCCAGAATGGAAAGCGGCAAGATGATGTCTGTGCTGCTGACTCCGCTGAAGCACTGATCAGGAAATCCGGAACTCATGAATCGAATCGTGACTCTGGCACTGGCACTGGCACTGGTCGTCGTTGTGTTGTGTGGATGTGAGGAAGCTCCGCAGGTCGTCGAGTCTTCGACCATCGTGACCGCACCTTTCGCATCGGACGCTCCGATTATCCCTGCCGCTGATGACGACACGGCTGAATCAAAGGACAAGTCTGTGCCAACCGAACCAGCTCCGACGGAATACAACGCTTTGACCGATTTTGAATCGCATGTGATTCTGGGGAAAGGCACCGAGCGCGCGTTTGCCGGTGAATACACGGATCTCAAAGACCCGGGAACTTACATCTGTCGGCAGTGCAATGCTCCTTTGTACAAGTCCGATCACAAGTTCAGCAGCGACTGCGGCTGGCCCAGCTTCGATGATGAGATTGAAGGTGCCGTCGAGCAGAGTCCGGATGAATTTGATGTCTTCGGGACACGCACGGAAATCACGTGTAAGAACTGCGGCGGTCATCTCGGCCACGTCTTCGTCGGCGAGCGCTACACCGCAAAGAACACTCGGCACTGCGTAAATTCCGTGTCGATGATATTCATCCGGCACGGGGAAGAACGGCCGCCTGTCATCCGGAAACCATGAACTGTTGAATGGCGGTCCACGGACACGACCGGGAAGCACCATCGCCTGCGGCTTGCCGTTAAACGAATTCAGACTTATCCGATGATCTCTCTTCGGTGATTCACATAGTCCCAGACCACATAGCGATCCAGATCTTTGCCTGCTGTGAAAAAGACTCGACCGCCGGTGCTTTCTGCGAGGCGGTGAGCGAACTGAACGTCTTCGTGAGATTGTGACCAGCTGGGCAGCAGGAAGATGTTGATCGTGATGCCGTCCCGCTTGCACAGCATCCCTTCGCGTTTCGTCGCTTCTTCGGTCTGAGGATCAGGCGGGTACAGCATGTACAGCAGACTGCCCTCGAAGTGGGCTGTAGGCAGGCCGTCAGTGATCAGGATCACCTGGCGGTTGGGAGCCCAAGGGCGTCTTGCTCAACGGCCCGCCCGGCACGGGCAAGACCTTGCTGGCCCGCGCGGTGGCGGGCGAGGCCGGCGTGCCGTTCTATT
>JANNGQ010000175.1:0-9008 GCA_031403975.1 Planctomycetota bacterium | reverse complement strand
CCGGCGCTCTATGCGACGCGCGGAAGCGAGGTGGCTGCCCTAGGGACCAAGCTCGAAGCCGCGAAGCAAGAGGCCGCAGCGCTGGTCGCGCGCTGGGACACAGTTCTGCCAGTGACGGCAACGGGCGAAGGCTTTGACTCCGTTTGCCCACTGATAGACGATGTTGAAATGGTCGTAGATATTGCCGTACTTTTCATCCGTCCGGACCTGTCGTCCGCCGCTGCCGCTGATCGTGGCGGGTGCTTCGTCGTTCATGGCCCACATCATCTTGTCGAGACTGTGAATGTGCTGCTCGACATTGAAGTCGCCCGACAGCCATGTGTAGTAGTACCAGTTGCGCTGTTGGTACTCCATTTCACTGCTGCACTGATCGCGCCGTCGGCGAGGATCCCAGACGCCATCGGACATGTAAGTACATTCCATGGCGACGATCTCGCCGATGGCGCCGTTGCGGATCTGTTCAAACGTGGCTCGCTTCCCCTCGTGGTAACGCCAGCAAAGTCCAGAGACGAGCGACAGTCCCTTCTGCCTGGCCAGCTCGGACGATTCCAGAACCGAACGAACTCCTGGAGCATCCACCGCGACGGGTTTTTCACAGAAGATGTGCTTGCCGGCTTCAACTGCCGCTCGCAGATGTTCAGGCCGGAAATGGGGTGTCGATGCCAGGAGAATGACGTCGCAACTGTCGATCACACGTTTGTAGGCATCGAAGCCGACGAAGCAGTGAGCGTCGTCCACAGTGACTCGCGGAGTCTGGCCTTCGTTGTTGAACATGCGACTCAGGGTCCTGCGTCCGCGGCTGACAGCGTCTTCAAACACATCGGCCAGGGCGACCAGTTCTGTTGCCGGATCTGCGTTCAGTGCGTTTTCGGCGGCTCCTGTTCCGCGTCCGCCGACACCCACCAGGCCCACCTTCAGCTGATCACTTCCGCCCGCATGAATTCCGGCATTGAGAGACGCGGACAGGGACCCCATTGCGGCCGCCGCTGCCGTTGTCGCCAAAAAGCTGCGACGAGTCGATTCAGCGGAGAGAGGAGTGGTCGGCATCGGGAAACCTCGTTTTAGTTCTGGCGGGAATCAATGACTGACATGGCGGGGCGGCGAATTCATCCGAGCAATTCGTGAAATAAGGGAATAACAGAGTGACCTGGTCGTTCGCTCAGGTCAAGGGACCGGTGAAAGTTGCGATTGGCATGTCGCAAAGATAAAGAGAGTCATGTTGTGTCCGGATGCCGGCTGCGGTAGATTGGGCCGTTATGGATAAATTGCTCGCGCGAATCACAATTGACCCGGAGATCTGCCACGGAAAACCATGCGTGCGCGGGCTCCGCTATCCTGTGGAAATGCTGCTGGATCTGCTTAGCGCAGGAATGTCCACAGACGATATTCTCAACGATTTCAGCGATCTGGAACGGGATGATTTGCTGGCAGCATTAGCCTTCGCCGCTCGACTTGCAAGAACCCGTCGCCTCGAGCCGGTGAGCACGTGAAATTCATTGTGGACGCTCAGCTACCGAAGCAAATGACTACATGGATCAGTCGTTTCGGAGGTGACGCAATCCATACTCTCGATCTGCCAACCGGGAATCGCACGACCGAAATCATTCGCCGTTTCGGAGAGTATTCTTTTATCGAATTGGGCCGATCCGGCATGATCAACCGCGGGTAGCAACGTCGATTCGCCGCTCGCTTTACGTCCGGCTGGGTGATAGTCTCCGCACATTCCTGATCCCTGCTCGCGCGGTGAACTGCTCATAGGCAGACCGTTGAGCCGATGCGAATGGTCTCCCCCCAGGTGAGTTCCCGACGACACTGTTCGACGACATCAGATCCCCGGTGCTGGCCGATCCCCGCGGTCGTCACCGACGAGGCCATGTGCCTGAGTTTGCTTCATGCCTATCAAAGTTGCTCTGCATCACAAGACGACGTACACCTACGATCGACGGATTTCTCTGGGGCCTCAGGTGGTGCGGCTGCGGCCTGCGCCGCATGCGAGGACGCCGATTGATGCGTATTCCCTGAAAATCGAGCCAGCGGACCATTTTCTGAACTGGCAACAGGACCCGCACGGAAATTACCTCGCGAGGCTCGTGTTCGCGGAAAAGACGAACAGGCTGTCTGTCACGGTTGATGTCATCGCCGACATGACAGTGATCAACCCGTTTGACTTCTTCCTCGAAGACGACGCGACGGAGTTCCCGTTCGAGTATGCCGAAGAGCTGGCTCAGGATCTGAAGCCGTTCCTCGAGCCGTACTCACAGTCGGCCGAGTTTAAGGCATACCGCGCGACGATCGATGTCAGCCGGCGGCGGACGAACTCTTTTCTGAACGACATCAATCATACACTGCAAAGCGACATCAGCTATCTGATTCGCCTGGAACCGGGTGTTCAGACGCCGGACGAGACATTGCAGAAGCGATCGGGTTCCTGCCGCGATTCCGCGTGGCTGCTCGTGCATCTGCTGCGAAGCTTCGGATTGGCGGCACGGTTTGTGTCGGGATATCTGATTCAGCTCACGGCGGACTTGAAACCGCTGGAAGGTCCTGCCGGACCGGCGGCCGACTTTACGGATCTTCATGCCTGGACGGAGGTCTTTCTGCCCGGCGCAGGCTGGGTCGGGCTTGATCCGACATCGGGACTGTTTACGGCGGAAGGCCACATTCCGCTGGCGGCGACTCCTTCACCGCAGACGGCCGCGCCGATTTCCGGCGGGGTTGAGAAGTCTGAAGTCGAGTTCAGCGTGGAAATGACGGTGACTCGCATCCATGAGGATCCACGAGTCACGAAACCCTATACCGAAGACACCTGGCGGCGGATCGACGCAACGGGTGCCGAGGTTGACCGGCGCCTGGAAGCGAACGACGTTCGTCTGACCATGGGTGGTGAACCCACGTTCGTGTCCATCGATGACATGGAAGGAGCCGAATGGAACACCGCCGCGGTCGGGCCCGACAAGCAACGACTGTCCGACGAGCTGATTCGCCGCCTGCGTGACCGCTTTGGCGCTGGCGGAGTGCTGCACTACGGACAGGGAAAATGGTATCCGGGCGAATCACTGCCTCGCTGGGCGTACACCTGTCTATGGCGAAAAGACGGCCAGCCCATCTGGAAAAATGAGGAATTGCTGGCTGATCTCGGACTCATGGCCGGCAAGGCCGATCCGCGAAAAACGGTCGCCGACGAAAGCGTCGCCGGCAAGTTCATCTGTGGGCTGGCTGACCGTTTGCACGTTGAAGACCGCTGGATCCGACCGGCATTCGAAGATGTCTTTCACATGCTGGAAATCGAAACAAAACTGCCCGTCGACGTCGACCCGCGCAAGTTCGATCCGGATGCCGATGAAGACCGCCGTCGACTCTGTCGCGCTTTGGAACGCGGGATCAATCGCCCGGTCGGATTTGTGCTCCCGTTGACTCGGCCATGGTGGCAGGCGAATTCCAGATGGCTCAGCGGCTTCTGGCCGTTTCGGTCGCACAAGCTGTTTCTGATCCCTGGTGATTCGCCGATCGGCCTGCGCCTGCCGCTGGAATCTCTGCCATTCGCCGGTTCGACGGCGCCACAGGTCTACCCTCGCGATTCATTTGCCGACCGTGACCCACTGCCGGGTTATGCAGAGATCCGTCGGACGGCCCAGGAACGGCTGGCCGCTCAGCACCACGAACCGAAGTCGCCACGTCAGCGGCAGGTCATGCAGCGGCTGGGACTGATTGATGATCCGGAAGAATCCAGCGATGAGTTCACACAGCTGCCTCAAGGTCCGGTCGGGTCGTGCGCACGGCGCTGTGCATCGAACCGCGTGACGGGCAGATCCGAGTCTTCATGCCACCGGTAGAAACGCTGGAGGATTATCTGGAACTGCTGGCCATGATCGAAGAGACCGCAGAGTCCCTGCAGACGCCGGTAATCATCGAAGGATATCTACCTCCGTATGACCATCGGCTGGAAATGCTGAAGGTGACTCCGGACCCGGGCGTGATTGAAGTCAACGTCCATCCCGCGCACAACTGGGAACAACTCAAAGACATCACCACGTCGGTCTATGACGAGGCTCGTCAGTGCCGTCTGGGCACAGAGAAATTTCAGCACGACGGTCGTCATACGGGCACCGGCGGCGGCAATCATCTGGTGCTCGGCGGAGCGACGCCCGCAAACAGCCCGTTTCTTCGTCGGCCGGATCTGCTGCGAAGCATGATCGGGTTCTGGAATAACCATCCGTCTCTGTCGTACCTGTTCTCCAGCCTGTTCATCGGCCCGACCAGCCAGTCGCCTCGGTTCGACGAGGGTCGTGACGATACGGTCTATGAAATGGAGATTGCGTTTCGCCAGATTCCTGAACCGGACAGTGGCTGGTTTCCGACGTGGCTGGCCGATCGAGTCTTTCGTAATCTGCTCATTGACCTCACCGGCAACACGCACCGTGCGGAGATCTGCATCGACAAACTCTTCTCACCGGATCACGCAAACGGACGTCTGGGCCTGGTCGAACTTCGCGGATTTGAAATGCCGCCCCATGAACGCATGAGCCTGACCCAGCAGTTGCTGGTGAGAGCGCTCACGGCTTGTTTCTGGCAGCAGCCTTACCGCGAGCCGCTGATTCACTGGCGGACCATCATCCATGACCGGTTCATGCTGCCCCATTATCTGTGGCAGGATCTGCGATCCGTCGTGGCGCTCCTGAAACAGGCTGATCTCGACTTTGAAGTCGAATGGTTTGGGGCTCACCTCGAGTTCCGGTGTCCGCTGATCGGTACTTTCGAATCCAGCGGAGTGCGTATCGAACTGCGGCAAGCGCTGGAGTCCTGGTATGTGCTGGGTGAAGAACCTGGAGCCGGAGGAACAACTCGATATGTGGATTCATCGATTGAACGGCTGCAGGTCAAAGCCACAGGAATGTTTTCGGCAGCAATGTGCATCGCCGTCAACGGAGTTCGAGTCCCGCTGCAGGCCACGGACACACCTGGCGAGTTCGTCGCCGGCGTCCGCTACCGCGCGTGGCAGCCGCCGAGCTGTCTGCATCCGACGATCCGTGTGAATACACCGCTGGTCGTGGACCTTGTCGACACGGCCAACAACCGCTCACTGGGCGGATGCCGTTACCACGTCGATCATCCTGGCGGACTGAATCCCGAAGGCATCCCGGTCAACGCACTCGCCGCCGAAAGCCGCCGCGCCGGCCGCTTCTTCCGCATGGGCCATACCGGCGGCCCGATCGTCCCCAAGGTCCCGGATATGTCGCCCGACTTCCCGTGTACGCTGGACCTGCGGCGCTGCTGATGACGAGAAATCTGCGCCGATGAAATATCTCTGGCAAGGTCAGCCGGGGCATATTTCTCCGGAAGAGTGTTGGCTGAACTCCGCATCCTGCGAGGTCTGCGAAAACGAATAGAAGGCGTAGCAAATCGGGAGGGCGAAGCTCCTGCTGAGCCTTTTCTACCATCCGATCCCATACGCCGAGGTTCGCCAGGAGACTCGCCCTCCCATGCGGCGGAAGCTTCGACATTGGCGGACACACCGACCGACATCGCTGTTGTGCCGCATAGTTCTTTGTGGCTGGGGCTTCCAGCCGCAGCAGATTCAAGGGAAAGCACTGGGGCTGGAAGCCCCAGCCACGCACGCACATGGCTCCGGTTTTCGGTCGAGACTGCTTCGCTTTCATGGTTTGACTGACTATTCTTTGCTCTCGCGCCGGGATACTGCACAGAAACAGTTCGTTCCGCGTTTTCATCTGGAGAACAACTCATGAGTCTGCACCATCAGCGATTGCGTCCTCTGCTGATTCTCCTTCTCCTGCCGTTCGTAACGGCGATCGCCGCTCAGGAGAATGCTGGTTCCGGATCTGATGAGCCAGGACTTGACCAGGCCGAATTTGAGCGGCTGCATGCCGAACTTCAGCCAGACACGGGCCCTGGCGCACCATCCCGTGGAAGATCTCGCTTCTGGATGCACAGCAACTTGCCGCAGAACAGAGGAAACCGCTGTTCATCTGGGCCATGGACGGGCATCCGCTGGGCTGCACCTGAAACAATGGTGTGCTCGACCGTGAGTCGACCTTTGCCGATCCGGGAATTGTCAGCATCCTGAAGACAGATTTTGTTCCCGTTGCCATTGATCAGGCCTATCAGCGCCGCCAGCAGGACACTGAGGGAGATTTCTATCGCAGCATCGTTCAGCAGAGTCCGCGGAAAGATTTTGGAGACGGCACTACGCAGGGCCTCTATGCTGTCGCTCCGGACGGAACGTTTCTCGGCTTCTCGAACCATCGCGACCCGCAACGCATCCGGGCAATGCTGGATGCGGCACTCGATGGCTTCCAGCCGGGCGATGCCGAACCGATCAAGGCGGCCCGTACCGATGCGCGGTTTCATCCTGAGTTACCTGAAGGCGGACTGGTCCTTCGAGTTCGCGGCAAAGTCCTCGGCGGTTACGAAGCCACGGATGATGTCTGGCAGAAGATTTTTCAATCGGCGGTTTCGCGGGACAATCTCTGGCTGACCGGGGCCGAACACCGCGAACTGATTCAGGGCATGGTTCCTGATCGCGTCAAATCCCGGATCGCTCGCTATCACCTGGTCGACGGCACTCGTGGCGAACCGCCGATGTGGCGCGCTGAGGATGTCCGATCGATGCGGCTGGAAATCGAGCCCGTTGCCGGCGACAGCCGCTCCCGCTCGATCGTTGGTGACTTTCAGCTGGAATCTCGCGACGGTTCACGTGGCTTCATCGGCGCGATTCGGGGAATCCTTGAGCATGACGGACAGCATGTGACGCGCTGTGATTTCGTTGCGAAAGGAGAATTCCGGGGCGATGGTCCTTTCACCCGCAACGGGCCGACGGGCAGATTCCCGTTTGCCGTTTCATTCGAACTCGCTGACCAGTCAGACGTCTCCGACCAGATCCCGCCTCAAGCATCTCGCGGCTGGATCGATGGGTACTGGCGTGTCGCCGAATGAAGTGAATTTCGGCGACCTTTCGTTCAGGCGAGATCACGGAATAATTCCGGAACACCTTCGTTTGCAAAAGTCTGCAATCGAACTCACCGCATGCGTCGTGCACCGACCTGAGACCACCGACTCGGTCGGGACTGTCGGTTTCACCGTGGGGCCGGCTGCCAGCCTGCCTCGTCGGTTTCATCGTGGGGCTGGCTTCCAGCCAGCCTCTTCCAGGTAAAAACACATGCGTGTTTTCAAGTCCAGGCAGGCTGGAAGCCTGCCCCACAAGGAATCGCGAATAAGCCGACAGTCTTCGGATGCGGAAGGGGGCCAGACATAATCCTCGCGCCGCTGCCTACGCCCGAATGCGGTCTGGGCCGACCGTGAGTGGTCCTCGCAACTTTTTGCAGTTCGTGCAATTCGAAGGCCGATTTTCAATCAGAGACTTGTGTCCGCGTTCAGTCCATCACTTCGGCAGAATCTGCTGGTTGGGTTGAGAGAGCACAAAGCTGGAAAGCGAACGGCGATGGCGGGTCTGCAATTTGCGGTTGGTGGCGGGCAGCTCGATCGGAGGCGGCGGATGCTGGCGACAGAAATGGACTCCGACACGGATGAAACGGAGGACTTTGCCCGGGATTCTGTTTCGCGGTCCGGAGCGAATGCTGCATTTCCGTTGTTGTCACGCGATCGGATGATCCGGCGGTTGATCTCGCCGCGGTTGTGGAAGCATGTTCTGGTAACGTGCGGGCTGATCGGATTCCCACTGGCACTGGCTGCTTTCGAGATGTTCGGCGAGGCTCGTTCGGCCCCCGGCGAGACCGATATCGGCGATGCCGGTTCAGCCGCGCAGCTGCGCGGCATCGCGGGACTCGGGCTGTTTCTTTCCGCTCAATTGTGCCTGCTGATCTGTTGGGTGCGATCCGCAAGCGCCGTGGATTTTCGAGGCGGCTTCAGGGCCTGGCGGTGGTTGGCGGTGCTGTTGCTGGGAGCGTCCGTGCTGATGCTGACCGGGGCGTCTTCCGCTGTGATGGACGGGTTTGCAGCGATCCTGCAACCGCTGCTGGGGACTCTGAACGCTGCTCGACCGGCGCTGCTGTTTGTTCCGGCCGGAGCGTGTCTGGCGTTTGTGCTCTACTACTTGATCCCCGACATGGGGCGCTGCCGGCCGGCTCAGTCACTCCTGGTGTGTGGAGTGGCGCTGGCGATCGGGCGAGTTCTGTTCGGAATGCGTCCAGGCTCCGGGGATGAAGTGTATGGACTGGCCATCAGCGAACTGCTGATCGCCGGGCTGGTGCTTTCTGCGATTCAGCTGCATTGCCGGTTTGTGATTCATGTGAACCCGAATCCGCCAGTGGCGGTGATACGGATTCCGCGTGAGTTGAAGACGGAGGTGCCTGAGGCGACGTCGCCTGCGACTGAAGAACTCCCTGTGACGGCGGCGATGCTGCGTGACCACGTGATCAGCGTTCCGTTAGTCAGGAACGAAGAGAAAGTCGAACTGAAACAGCCCGAACAGAAGAGTTCGGGTGACCATGCGGAACGATCCACGGAAAATGATCGAGGCCGGAGGAAGTCTTCGAAGAAGCAGCTGCGTCGCGCGGGGTGAAGAGCTGAATCGCAGCCCCCCTCATCTCCCGGCGCGCCCGGATCGCCCACCTGTTCCCCTGGGGACTTTCGGTTTTTTCGTGGGGCAGGCTTCCAGCCTGCCTCGCTGATTCAAAGACACATGTTTTTTTCCAATCCAGGCTGGCTGGAAGCCTGTTCGACATAGAATCCGGGCCGGCTGGAAGCCTGTCCTACAAAGAGACCAGGCCGGCTGGAAGCCGGCCCCACACGGAATCGCGTCTGATGCGACAGTCCCCCTGCCGGTGGGTGAAAAAGGTTAATAGTGAAACTGTGAAAAAGCTTTGCTGAATTGTAAATTCTGCCATTCTCAGTATTTCAAATTTTAGATCGATCGGTTCGTTGCCGGTCGAGATAAACACCTGCGGCGGCAAGGAAGTTTTCTCTGAATCCCAGATCAGCAATCGCATTCGCCGCGTTCTCTAGATCTTTCGATACCGGCGGAACCGCTTTTG
>JANNGQ010000174.1:0-5102 GCA_031403975.1 Planctomycetota bacterium | reverse complement strand
CGAATCATGGGAGACGACGTCGTCATCATCGAACGCGAAGTCTTTGACAATCCGACAACGAACTCTGAGGAACGGTTCCGTGACTCGGTTTCGACACTGGTACTGGATCTCGACGATGCCGTGTTTCTGCGCTATCCCGAGAAGTTTGAGCTGCTGGCTCCGATGGCGGACCTCATCATTTGCGGCAATGCCTTCATTCAGGAGTGGGCAGCCGCACGCAACGCGCGCACGCTGATTCTGCCCACCTGCGTCGAGATGGCTCTGTACACCGAAAAGGACTGGTCGTCGGTTGCCAGGCGTCCGGTGCGCATCGGGTGGATCGGCACGACCGGCAATCTCCGCTACCTGCAGGTGGCCGCTCCGGCACTGCGACGACTGGCCGGTCAACATTCGTTTGAACTCCTCCTCATCGCGCCGGAAACCGGGCCGCTGGCGGACGTCGATCTCACCGGGGTCACGGTCCGTCACGTGATCTGGGACGGCCCGCGCGAGGTCGATCAACTGCGTGAAATCGACATCGGACTGATGCCGCTGTTTGCGGACAACGAATGGGACAAGCACAAGTGCGGGCTGAAACTGATTCAATACATGGCGATCGGCATTCCGGCTGTGGCCTCGCCCGTCGGTGTGAATGCCTCCATCGTCACGCATGGACGGGATGGTTTCGTCGCCGCCAGCGATTCAGACTGGGAATCCGCACTCCGGTCACTGCTGGCTGACGAAACACTGCGCCGCACGGTTGGAACCGCCGCGAGGGAAACCGCTCGCGCACGTTATTCGATCGAGGCTAACTTTCCGATCTATGAGGCGGCGTTGCGGGAACTCTGCGCACGGAAATGACGCTCGTCACAATCAAGACGTGCCTGTTCCGGCAGAGGAGGCCACGACAATTGTTTCTGCTCCGGTTTTTTCCGGGCGTAAGCCCAATTGCACTCACTGCATGGTCGATGAACACCAACCCGAAGCGTCAGTTTTGAAGTTGCGCATTTCATTAGGGCTGGAAGCCCGGCACATCGTCAGCCGGTGGCGTGAGCCACCGGAATACGGAAAACACAGCGATTCAGGCCTGAAGGGCCGACACAAGCGCCATTGTGCCGGCCCTTCAGGCCTTAGGTTTTTGATTCTCCCATACCGGTGGCTTACGCCACCGGCATGGGATATGTCGGCCCTCCGGGCCTGAAATGCGCAACTTCAAAGAGCGTCAGCGAGGTGCAATTCACGTCGCGTGAAAACATAACGAAAGCCCTCGCTGACGCATCGGGTTGGTAAAGTGAGTGCTATTGGGCGTAAGCCCCGGGACGGGTAAGCTCTTATCATAGTCTTCAAAGATTCTCGCTCCATGCACTGCCCGGATTTCCTTGCTGGTCGCTGCCGATCGTGCAGCCTGCTGAGTCAGTCCTACGAGCAGTCTCTTGAGACAAAGAGGCGGACATTGCAGGTTCTCTTTCCGGAAGTCGACATCGCAGCGTTTGTGGGTGTGAAATCTGCAGCCGGCAGCCGAATCAAAGCCAGGCTCGCGGTGTTCGGGTCGCTCGAACAGCCACAGATCGGATTCCTCGACGACCGGAAGCAGATCGTCGCTGTCGATCAGTGTCCGCTCCATCATCCGCTGATCAATGAATTCGCCCGACAATTGCCGGCGATCATCCGCGAATACCGACTCACGCCTTACGATCGAGTCACAGATCGGGGAGAGCTGAAATTCGTCGTGCTGTCGTGCTCGCCGGACAGGGGAAAACTGATGGTGCAGTTCGTCCTCCGTTCGCGGGAAGCCGTAGACCGGATTCGCAGACTTTGGCGGGCGTCATTCAGTGCTGCCTCTCATGCTCAGGGGGAAACAACGGGCGACAGTCTGGCTGAAAGGGTTCTCCTCGAATCAACAGGCACTGCGCTTCAGCGCCTGGTGTCTGTCCTTACCATCAATCTGCAGCCCGTCCGATCTTCACTGATCAATGGATCGGAAGAGATTCCGGTCAGCGAACAAAGGACGCTGCCAATCCGGTTCGGCAATACAGAATTACTCTTCGGGCCTCAGAGCTTTCTCCAGACCAACCATGAGATTGCCTCCGCGCTCTATGCCGCGGCCAGTCAGATCCTGCGGGACCGGTCGTCCGAAGATGTCCTCGACCTGTACTGCGGGGTCGGAGCGTTCGCCCTGACCGCCGCTCACAGCGCCCGCTCCGTCCTCGGTATTGACGTTTCAGACGATGCCATTGACTGTGCGGCTGAGGCAGCGCGCCGCAACGGAGCCGTTCAGGCCAGCTTTCTCTGCCGCAGTCTCGATCGATTGACTTCAGTCGAGTTGCCCGGCCGTCATTTCGACACAGTCCTATGTAATCCGCCCCGCCGAGGTCTCGATCCGGCTGGCATTGCTCTCATCAGAAGCCTGCGCCCGGAGACACTCGTCTACTCCAGCTGCAACGCTGCCACACTCGCCCGTGATCTCAGGGAACTGATTCCCGACTATCACCTGCTGCAGCATCAGCCGTTCGATATGTTCCCGTTCACGACTCACTGCGAAGTCCTTGCCGTACTGGGCCACTGAGTGGGCGATTTCCGGGACAATGCTGCTCAGACGCCGTCACCCGGTCATTCGCTGTGGCGGACCGGAGCGGCAGTCCGTGCCGATGCGGTTGAGCTTCAGTATGTTAAGGAATACAGGATGTATCAGCATGAATGCCGGTTTTTAGAATCTGAAAATGGAATTCGACTCATCATCGGATCGTGCTTGCGGGACCTCACTGGAATTGTCGATTGTCAAACCGCAGTGGCAGAGTGCGGGATCGGGCAGATTGAACAGGGAGGCTCAGATGTCGAGGGCGCTTTTATGCGGATTGCTGGCGCTCGTCCTGCTGACCGGCCAGATGGGATGCGCACGAACCGTTGTCCGCAGGAACCCGGATGCCTGCGACGAGGGGCTCCGGTTCTATCGCTCGAAGCCTTATCTGTTGCTCAGTCCGAAAGAAGGCGACACGACCAAAGTTGTCATCTCGCTGCAGTATATGCCGGACTTTTCGGAAGAGTACTCCGTGCAGGCCTACACAGGTTTCATCGGGACCAACAAAACAGAAGTCAGCCTGAATGAATCAGGTGTTTTGACAGCCCTGAATGTCTCCGTTGATTCCAAAGCCAGCGAATTCGTCAAATCCGTTGGAGAATTGATCGGCAGTCTCCCGGAACCTACCGCGAAAGAGTCAGCGGTACCATCGCCGGCAATCAGGTCAGAAGGCATGGCAGTCAGAGCCTACCGGGTGCCGCTTGGCTATTATGAAGCGGTGGTTTCCCGAGGGCCGGATTGCAGAAAACACCTCTATGGTTGGCGCTACGTGGGATTTGCGCCGTTCAACCAGTGCCCGCTGGAAAGTACCGGCATGGAGTGCACGGACTGCTGCAGTTCCAGCCTGTTCGGACTCGTCAGCGAAAGTGGTACTTTGGTTTTCAAGCGAATCGACGAACTCGCTCATGACACAATCACGGTGACCACCGCCGCCACCACCAGTTCTCCGGCAAATGACGCAGCACTGGTATTGCAGCTTCAGAACGCAATCAACGGATTTCTGGAAAGCAGTGACGTTCGCCCCAGGGGAGGAATCAGCGTGGAAATTGACCGGATCGCCCGAACCGTGACATTCTCATCTGAACATCCGATTCAAGCCTCAGCCGGATTCAATGCCGAGGCGCTGGGAAAAACGATGCAGCAGATTGTCAACGATCTCCTGCAGGGTTATGTGGCTGTTAATAACACGTATATTTCATAAAATTCCTATGGGTATTTTACAAATCCACCCTTGGACTCCCTTTCTCCGCCGGCTCCCGGTTACAGCACTGACAATTGAAGATGAGATGCGGTATGGCCGCGGTTCAGCCCTCGGATCTGGAATATGTCCTTCAGAATCTTCGGCGGCGATCGACCGTCACAGGCAGAGAGAATCTGATGGGAATCGCATACGGTTGTCCGCTGCGCGGCGGCAGACTCGACCATGAGAGAGGTGCCTCGATCTGTTGCATCGTGCGTACGAAATGGTCACGTCGCAGCGCGTCACGGCACGGTGCCATTCCACCCACTCTGTCTTATCGACGGAAACGGATCAGAACCACGTCGGCGGTGGAGGGTCATTCAAGAGTGGTCCTGCCGTCCGACGTCATTGAGGCCAGACACTTCCGTCCTACCGGTCTCTCTGCGTCCGTTGAGTTTGGCTCACACGTTCGAGAGCTGACGGCGGGGACACTTGTGTCGTGGCGGCTGCCCGTCACGAGACAGCGGATCTGGGGAGTTCTGACCGTGGGACATGCATTTTTTGGTGTCAACTTTGGTGCGGCCGTGTCGATTCGGCCGCCGGGGCAGGGTCCATCTGGAATCGGCACACTGCTGGTCGCGACGACATCGGATGATTCGGTCGATGCGGCACTCGTCCAGATTCCGCCCGGCACCGTGGAGCACCTGGAACTGGCCGATCCATCCGGAAACCCAGCGAACAGGGGAGTCATGACCAACAGCGGCCTGATCAGCGCGGCCGACTCCGACAAAATCGGCCAGTCGTTTCGTTTTGACGGAGGACAAATGTTCGTCGCCATCCGCTATCACCTGGCAAGCCCCGAGGTTGTCGGACTGGGAACGATTCGCAACGTGCTGGAAGTAGATGGCATCAGTCCTGCGGAGTTCGAGCGTGGAACTTCGGGCAGTTACTGGGAAGTCGATGGGCGTCCTGCCTGTCTCCAGTTCGCAGCGCTGCCCAGTGCTTTCATGACCGGCTTTGGCCAGTCCATCCTTTCCTTGCGTGGCTGGGCAGAAAAGACACTCCTTGGAGAAAAACTCATGGCCGCCGGGACGTTTCGGTTCGTACGCGGCTTTTGATTCACGGAATCTGCTGATCCGCACAATTATAGAATTCAACGTGTTGGCGACAGGACATTCATGGAGGACACTCCATGCTGCCCAGCGTCATCTTCACCTGTTGCTCGACCATCGTGCGGTACTTGCCGCCTCGGGACATCAGTTCGCCGTGAGTTCCGGTCTGCAGGATGCGTCCGCTTTCCACGACGACGATCACATCCGCACCGGCGATGGTGCTCAGTCGATGAGCGATCACGAACGTGGTGCG
>JANNGQ010000173.1:0-8622 GCA_031403975.1 Planctomycetota bacterium | reverse complement strand
GGCATTGCCGCCGAATTGTCACTGCCGGCCGTCGCAGCGTCGGTTCCGAAAAACAGATGCCGCGTGTTACTCATTGAATTGTATCCGGCCGCACTCGCATTGACCGTCAGTGTCAACCCCTTCCGTTCGACCCATGCAACGTATTCGATATTCAGCGATGCCAGCGCTGCAATTCAACAATGTTCCCTTCCGGATCGCGCATGTAACTCAGAGTCAGCCGTCCGGCACCGGGAATGTTGATGGTCACAATCTGCCCCAGGTCACAACTCCCTTCCGCAAGCACTTGTTCTCGCTTAGCCGCGACATCTTCGACTTCGAAGGCCAGATGCGCCAGGCCCGGGCGGTTGAGCAGCCGCAGTTCGTTGGATTCACGTGGTTCGAACTGGAACACTTCCAGTGTCGGCCCGAGTTCGCCATGTCCCGGCAGCCTGAGGTGCTGACCGCGAACACGCCCGCCGGGAATCGCCGTCAGCGCGTCGAAATCGGGACCGCTATTGTCACGTTCGGAACTGACCGGCTCGCAGCCAAACACGCGAACGTAGAAACCAGCGATCTTTCGCCAGTCGTTGGCGACCAGGTTGGTGTGTGCGTAGCGAATCGTGGCGCGGGTTTCGTTGGACATGATTCTCGTTTCTGGCGGATCAGCGGATCGAGCGGTCTGGGGCGCGACAAGCCTTTCGCTCAGTGAAGTAGGTTATGCTTCAGCATAACAATCCTCTGGCACGGTCGTCGTTTCATCTGATCGCCGGTCAATAAGGCAGAACGCGCCATCACGTCTCTGGTTGTGATTCCGTCTCGACTTTCGCGTCGGTGCTTGAGAATTATGCTGAAGCATAACCTACTCGTTTGGTGAATCGCATGGGGCATAGGAAAATGGTCTCCAGCGCGCTGTACGTCTTTTCGCGCGGCTGCGCGGTCGGGACGAGATACATCAGGGGTGTGCTGGGAAGATGCACGGCCATCCGGTACGCTGAGCCTTGGGCGAACTTCCGCCATCATCGACTCTGTATTCCGGAACTTGCGCCATGGTCTTGAAACCATCTATGCGATTCTCGTTGTACTTTTGTCTGTTCGTCGCCTCAGCCGTTGCGTTTGGTACCGCGACGTTTGCTGATGATCCGCCTTCCTTCACTCTGCCGGCGACCGATGACGGGTTGCCGGGCGCCGGACCGATCCGGCGGTACGATTGGTTTAGCAGTCTCTGGAGTGAACGCCGTTCTGCATGGGCAAAACGGATCGACAAGGATCAAACGGCGGTTGTTTTCCTTGGCGATTCCATCACACAGGGCTGGGGTGATGATGTCAGCCTGCAATTCCCCGGTCTCAAGTTTGCCAATCGAGGCATCAGCGGCGACACGACTCGGGGAATGCTGATTCGTCTCGAACAGGATGTTGAGAAACTGAATCCGTCGTGTGTCGTCATGTTGATGGGAACGAATGATCTCGAAGAACAGGCCGAGCCATCGGTCATCGCCGACAACGTGAAACTGATTGTCGGGCAACTGAAGCAGCACCACCCGAAGATGCCGATCGTCCTGTGTCAGGTCTTTCCCAGCTCAGAAACGAAGGGCCGCCCAGCGGACAAGATCAAGGAGATCAATCGACTCACCGCCAAAGCCGTGCGAGGCGATGCACAAGTCACGGTGCTCGATACATGGACTTTGTTTGCCAACGAGAAGGGCGACGCGAAAGCGGAAGAGATGCCTGATCTGCTGCATCTCAACGAGATCGGCTATGCAAAATGGGCTGCGGCGTTGAGGCCCGTGTTTGCCACGCTGGGCCTGATGGAAACAGACGCGGATTCCTTTCAGCCGGAGCCGGAATTCGAGAGTCTTTTCAACGGCAAAGACCTGACCGGCTGGGGCTTTCGAGTGACTCCGGAGGCAGCGCGCGAAGGGGCGAAACGCTGGATGAAGAGCGACCCGGACGGCGTCGTCTGGCCGTTCGTCGACAAGCCCGTCAGTTTCGAAGGCAAAACGGTGACGCCGGAAGGTCGCTATCTCGCGAAGAATGGCAGGCTGGTCGTCACCACGCCGCCCGAAGGTCGCAAGATTCAGCAGCTGTACACGACTCGTGAGTTCCCCGGTAACTTCACGCTGAAGCTGGAATTCCGAGCCACTCCGAATGCCGACAGCGGTGTGTTCATCCGCGAACCGCAGCTGCAGTGCCGCGATTTTCCACTGGCCGGGCCTTACAAGGATCTGAAGAACTTCAAGTCGTCCGACTGGAATGAAATGGTCGTCGTTGTCAAGGACGGTGTGGCTCACTGCACCTGCAATGGCGAGGTGATCGAGGCCGCATTGAAAGTTCCGGAATCCGGCCCGATCGGACTCGAAGGCGACCGTGGCCAGATGGAATACCGCCGCATCCGGATTCGTGTGGATGCGAAATCGTGAGAATCTTTTGTGTTCTCGCACTGGCAGGATTACCTCTGAAATATTCGCCTGTTCTGGACGAACTTATACGTTATCGGCGGCGTGAGGCTGCTGGTTTTGATTTGCTGTTCTTTGTTTCCTGAGAGATCACCCATGAAACTCCTCATCGCCTTTGCCTTCCTGTTCCTGACTGCGCGATCTGCTGGCTTGTCTGCGCAGGATGTGACTGCCACGCCGTCCGCAACCGATGAAACGGCCGCGCCGGCTGTTGAGAATCCGGCATCGACGCCGTCCAAAGACGAATCTCCGTCGACGGAGAAGTCTGCCCCTGATGTGACCGGCAAGGCAAAGGAACTTGCGGCGGAAACGGAAGCTAAGGTTGGAGAAATTGCAAAGAGCATTGATCAGAATGAAACTGCGAAGAACGCCGCCGAGGGTCTGCTTGGACCCATCTACAAACTCGCTGAAAAGCTCTCGTTTTCGAGCTTTCACTGGCTCGCATTCGGGCTGATGGCTGCTGGTGTCGTCAGCTTTGCGCTGCAGTTGGTGCTGGGTAAGCTTGTCGTGCTGTTCAAGGGCAGCATCAACGTCCGCGAGATTCTGTCAGACGCCATCGGGTTAATCATCAGCCTCGTGGGACTGGTGTTGACGACCCAGGCTGCGGCAGAGAATTCGACGTTTACTCAAAGCCCTGCGGCGGTACTCTCTGCCGCCGGACTCGGGGCCGTGCTCGGGTTCATGCTCTACCGCTGGGGCCAGGCACAGGAAGTCAACGCGGTCGCCGGCCAGCGCGTCACAGTTCCATCGAAAAAGTCGTAACTTCACCATCCGGAGCCTCGCGCCTCGCGTCCCGATTGTGCGGCGGCAGCCAATAATTCGTTTAACGGCAGGCCGCAGGTGATCGTGTCAGCGTGACCATGGCTGCTGTCTGTGCAGGCCTGAAGCTGCCGACGGCGCGTTGCCGTCAAACGAACAATGGACTCACGAAGGAACGCTCAGAGCCTACACCAGCATTACGAACAGCCCGACGAAGACGGCCATTTCCAGAATCGCGGCAAATGACCACATCAGCAACCGCGTCCGCTGTTGTGGTGACGATGGGGTTTCGCCGCCGCTTGTTTTCGACAGTGCATTCGCGGCTTCAAAGAGGACCACAAGGATCAGCGGAGGAAAAAACGCGCTGAGAACCATGCCGTTCCGAAGTCTGCGTATCGCCAGTTCAGCGGCGTCATGAGCTGGCGATGTGGCGATTGCTGCGATCGCGGGCGGCGCATACGGATTCGGGTCAATGTCCGGCAGCACAAATGCGGACTCTGCGGCAGACGATGTTCCTGCCGGTGGGGATTCAGGCTCATACTCGTTGTCTTCGTCACGCAGCCAGGGCTTACCGCAGGACCAGCAGGCATCGAATTCCGCGCCATTGATTTCGCCGCAGCCGGAACACTTCCAGTCGGCTGCGCGGGGAGGCCGGGCGTCGGCCAGTTCCTTAAGCAACTGCTTCGCGCGGTCGACCTGGCGGGACGGAACGACCAGCTCAGTTTTTCGAACGGCAAGGCCATAGTTCAGAGTGTCTCCGACGGTGTCGCCCAGCACCTGAGCGTCGATCCCGTGCGACTGAAGCACCGCCGCCGGCAGAGACGCCTCGACACCGCTGACGAACAGGGCAATCGCAACGGGTGTATCACCGTTGTCGTCTTCGTTCGCCGTGTCGACCGACATGTGAGTTGCTCCTGGGCTGGGCTTTTACTGTTGGCCCGCCGCTCCGTCGGCGGGGGCACGCGCAGGTCATTGAGTTCTCTGACTTCCTGAAGACCCCGTTCACGCACAGTCGAATCCCAGCCGGCGGAGCGGCGCGCCGGGAGACAACAGTAAATCGCATTTCTCACAGCGAAAATGCGATCCTCAACTTGATCTGCTCATCCCGCCTTCGTAATCCGCAGCAGTACGCTTTTGCCATCTCGCCCGGGTGTTGACCACGACGATATCTGTTCCAGCTTTCGGCGCTTCAGACTTCCATCCTCCTGCGCTGCTGTGTGCTCTTCGACCCAGTGAGGTCCCTTGATCAGAAGCAACTGGCCGACAGCTCCCCAGACCGGCAGCAGGCAGTTCAGGAGTTTGCTGATTGAACCAACGGCTCTCACCGTCACAAACTGAAACCGATGACGCCTGAGTAAGTCCTCCGCACGCTCACCATGAACCGGAATCGGCAGTTGCATCGTCGTCACGATGGCCTGCAGCACTGTCGATTTCTTGCCGACCGATTCACAAAGTGACACAGTCAGATCCGGTCGCAGAATCGCAAGGACGATGCCCGGAACGCCTCCGCCGGAACCGACGTCGAGCACCCGGACTTCGTGTGGAATGTGCTCCGCCAGTTTAATCGTATCCAGCAGATCCCGAGTTACGAATAGATCCCAATTCGTATGACGAGTCAGATTGAGCCGGCTGTTCCAGTCCCAGAGCAGGCGACAGTACTGAGCCAGCTGTGCGGCCTGCTCGTCCGTCACCGACAGTCCGTGAGTCGTTACGACCCGGCACAGAGTCTGAAAGTCTTCCTCCGATGCGGCAACTACCAAAGATGAATCAGACAAGGCCGAACACCATGTCCATTTCTCCGGCGATGCGTTTCAGTTCTGCCGCGTCTCCTCCGCTGACTTCTGCCGCGACCCAGCCGTAAAAATTGATTTCCTTCAGCGCCTTGCGGACGTCGGCATAATCGATGTCACCTTCGGAGATCCGCGCCCATTCATCCTCTGCACGATTGAATCCCTTGATATCGAGCTTCATGACTCGCTTGCCTAGCTGCCGGATCCAGTCGCCCATGTTGCCGTATTTCCAGTGATTACCGATATCAAATTGCATTCCGACCCACGGCGAATTCAACTCATCGACGTATTTCACATACTTTGAAGCGTCCTGAGCTGAATCACCGTCGTGATTGTAGAGGAAGTGATTCCAGACATTTTCGATGACAATCTGAATTCCCAGCTGAGCCGCCAGCGGAACTGCCAGCGCGATGTTTTCGATCGATCGCTTCCAGATCTCGTCCTCTGTGCCGTCTTTACCGTGGCCGATGACCAGCAGCACCGAATGGCCTCCGACGGCTTTCGTATCGCGAATCGCCGACTGCAGAGATTCCAGGGCCTTTGCCCGCACTGTGGCATCCGAATCCGTGTGACGAATCTCCCAGTGAGTCGAGTTCACCGTACCGTCGACAGGGAGGCCGCTCTCGGCAATGGCTTTCTTCGTTTCTACAGGATCCATGCCTGGAGCATTCATTTCGATGCCGTCATAACCGGCTGCTTTCACGGCCTTGAACTTGTCCGACAGCGAGCCTTCCACTTTGACCATGCCGATCTTGAGCGTCTTCCACAGCCGCCCCTTGAGTCCGTCATCAGCCGCCGCGAGTGGCAAGGCCAGCGGTTGACCCATCACAGAACCGGCTCCGCTGAGCGCTGCTCCTGCCGTTATCGCAACCGCCGACGACTGCAAAAATCCCCGGCGTGAGAAGTAGTCGAGTGACATGGCAGGAAATTCCCTTGAAAGAATCGTGCAACGGAGCTTGGCCCCGTTCGGGCCGAGCAAGAGTTCTGAATCCATCATCTGTTCAAACGAATGTCCGGACGGGCCGGATGGGCTCATCCTACGTTTCGACGATGCCACAACGCGACCCAGTGAACACTCCGCCGCCTCAATCGTCAAGTCCCAGGTTACCAGTGGGGCTTTCATCCGGCGTGGCACGGATCGGGCCATGGGACTGTCGATTTTATCGTGGGGCAGGCTTCCAGCCTGCCTCGTTGATTCAAGAACACAGACGTTCTTTCACGTCCAGGCAGGCTGGAAGCCTGCCCCACAAAGAACCGCGACTAATTCGACAGACCCCCATTTGGGCTCATCCTGCCGTGAGCGACGGATGCGAACCAGTCGTGCCGGGCGCTGAGCGGCGTCCAAATACTGGGCTGTCACTTGACCGGAAGCCTGATGGCAATCAGTCTGTTGCCGTGGTTTTCGGAGCTTGTTTTTTCGTTTCGGCCCTTTGGGCCGGAACAAAACGAAAATCAGGGAACACGACACATCTCACGAAGTTGATTTTGGACGGGTACTTAGGGCAGAGCGATGAGCGACGACGTTCAAATCGACTTGAACGCACGGCGGCAGGAAGCGCCATCTGCGCCGACGGCAGGTGCTTTGTCGGAGACGACCGGGAGTGATCGGTTTGCGGAAAGGACGACTGACTCGAATGACGCGATTCCGACCAAAGGCAGCATCCAGCAGAGTCTGACCACTTTTCGGCCTCAATACCGACAGATGCTGCGCGTCGGAATGGCGGCGATGCTGATCGTTCTGTCGGTGGAATGGGTGGTCATCACAAATCGACGGCCCGATCCTTTGCTGCTGGAACGCGGCAGCGATTTCCGGGCACAGTTTCAGGTTGAAATCAACAGCGCGACGTGGGTCGAGTGGCTGCAGATGGAAGGAATCGGCCCGTCTCTGGCTCACAGGATTGTCGCGGACAGGAAGCTGAACGGGCCGTTTGTCTCGATCGACGACGTCTCGCGAGTTCCCGGAATCGGACCCGTCACACTCGACCGCATCCGACCTTGGCTTACAATGGGCCATGACATCAGTGACGCCAGAACAGCCGACGCCGGGCACGACAATCGAACACAGCCCCGGCCCGGGCAGCGGGTTGAAAAAGGTGTCCGGAACTTTGGAGGCGTCTCAACTTCAAGCGTCAAGTGAGACGCCGGAGAGTTCCAGACACGTTCTTCAGGAGCCATTAAAACGAAACACCGGCAGCCGACATCGCTTTGAAAAATATCGCCGCAAAGTCCGTGAAAAAAAACTTCCGAAGGGCGGCGTGCATTCCTCCGGCGAGGCTCGTGCGGCAAAGGATCGCGTGCGTTCATCGTGGCAGTTGGCGCGGCGGTTTTTCCTGCTGCTGTTGCCATACCGCTGGCCAATCAGTCTGGCACTGCTGTCGGTAACAATCTCGACCGTGCTTGGGCTGCTGCCACCGGCCGGTACGAAATTCGTCGTCGATTATGCACTGGGGGGTGTTCCGATCCCGGCGTGGCTGGCAGACGCGGCGCCGTGGCTGAACAGTCCGATGCGGATTCTGGCGGCGACGGTGGTGGCGGTCACCATCATCTCACTGGTGAAGATCGCCATTCACATCTGGGGCCGCTGGTACGCCACGAAGATCTCGAAGCACGTTCAGTTGGCCGTCCGACGTCAGGTCTTCGATCACGCCGTTCGATTGCCTCTGCATCGGGTGCATGAACTGCGATCAGGCGGAGTCGCCTCGGTGCTGCGCGAGGACGGCGGAAGTGTCGGTGAGCTGGTGTTCGGGATGCTCTACAATCCGTGGCGAGCCGTGATTCAGCTGCTCGGCAGTTTTGTGGTGCTGGCCTGGGTCGACTGGACTCTGCTGGCGGGAGCGTTACTGCTGCTGCCGACCGTGTTTATTACACATCGCGCCTGGATCAACAGCATTCGGCCGCAGTTCCGCGCGATCCGCAAGCAGCGGGAATCCATCGACGCCGGCGCGACGGAAACGTTTGCCGGAATGCGGATTGTGCGGGCGTTCAGCAGGCAGAAAAGGGAAGCGGCGAGGTTTTCCGAAGAGAACAACATGATGGTTCGACAGGAACTGTATGCCTGGTGGTGGATGCGCGTGGTGGAGATGGTCTGGGAAGCTCTGATCCCGATTGCCAGTGCGGGCCTGTTGTTTTACGGCGGCTGGCGCGTCATCAGCGGACACATCACGGTCGGTGACCTGATGATGTTTCTGGTCTACCTGATGATGCTGCTCGAACCGCTGGCCGCGCTGGCTTCCAGCGCGACTCAGTTTCAAAACAGTCTGAGCGGGCTGGATCGGATCCTGGACCTGCTCGAAGAGCCCCGCGAGATGCAGTCAACACCGGACAGCATCCGCGCCGATCGTGGGACAATTCAGGGCCACATGTCGTTCGAAGCAGTGACGTTTCTGTATCCCGGGACTCAGGCCGCAGCACTGCAGGACATCCAGTTGTCGGTGAAAGCCGGTCAGACGGTGGCACTCGTCGGCCCGAGTGGTGCGGGCAAGACGACACTCTGCAATCTGGTGGCACGGTTCTATGACCCGACGCAGGGCCGAGTCACACTCGATGGCCGCGACCTGCGGGACTATGACGTCGAATCATTCCGGGCACTGCTGGGCGTCGTGGAACAGGATGTCTTCCTGTTCGACGGCACCATTGCGCAG